>JAHCKV010000001.1 GCA_026125595.1 Burkholderiales bacterium
GGGACGCCCTGCTGTTGGGCGTGCACGCCGGCGGACCCGATCAGGGCCGCGACGATGGAAACGACGACGAAGGGATGACGCAGCAGCATGGGTTCGGATCCTCAGGGCGTGACGCCGGTTTGCGCGGAGGCGGGAGTGTACGCGCCCCCGCACCCGGGAAAAAACACCCGGCACGAAGGATTGCGCACGGCGCCCGCGATCAGACGGTCGGCGGCCGGCGTTCGAACCACCGTGTCGCCTGCTCGAACGCCCAGGCCAGCTCCAGCACACCGCGGTCGGCCAGATGGGGGCCGACGATCTGCAACCCCACGGGCAGACCGGACGCGCTGAACCCCGCGGGAACCGACAGCGCCGGCAATCCCGTGGCGGAGATCAGATAGCAGGACTTCATCCAGTCGAGATAGGTTTCCAGCCGCTGACCGGCGATCTCGGTCGGATACTCGACATTCACGTCGAACGGCAGCACCTGCACGACCGGGCAGACCAGATAGTCGTAGCGATCGAAGAACGCCCGCATCCGGTGGAACAGCTCGGTGCGCTGGCGCTCGGCCCGGGCGATGTCGGCGCCGGAAAGCCGCTGGCCCTCCTCGGCATTCCAGATCACGGTCTGCTTGAACTGATCGCGATGCTTGCGGATCAGGTCACCATGCTGCGAATCGAAGAACCACGCGCGCAGCACGCGGAAGATCGCATCGGCGTCGCGCAGGTCGGGCGTTGCCGCCTCGACGGTGCAGCCAAGGTCTTCGAACACCGGCACCGCGCGATCGAGCGTTTCGAGCACCGCCGGCTCGAACGGCAGTCCGCCGAGATCGCGACTCCACGCGATGCGCTTGCCCTTCAGGTCGGTCGCCAACGGCGGCGCGAAATCCGCGCCGGGCCGGTGCACGGAAATCGGCACCCGCGGATCGGGACCGGCCGTGGCCGACAGCATCAGCGCGATGTCTTCGACCGTCCGCGCCATCGGCCCGACGATGCCGAGCGTGTACCACGCGTGTTGCGAAGGCCACGCCGGCACCACGCCGGGAGAACCGCGAAATCCGACGACGTTGCAGAAGCTCGCCGGATTGCGCAGCGAGCCGCCGAGATCGCTGCCGTCGGCCAGCGGCACCATGCCGCACGCCAATGCCACAGCCGCGCCGCCGCTGGAACCTCCGCACGTGCGCGACGGATCCCACGGATTGCGGGTCGCGCCGAACACGGTGTTGAAGGTCTGGGAGCCGGCGCCGAACTCCGGCGTATTGGTCTTGCCGACGGTGACGGCGCCGGCGGCTTTCAGGCGCTCCACCAGCACGGTGTCCTGATCGGGGATGAAATCGGCGAACAGCGGCGAACCGAACGTCGTGCGCACGCCGCGGGTCAGCGCGAGATCTTTATGGGCCACGGGCAGCCCGGCCAGCACACCGACCGGTTCGCCACGCGACAGTTTCCCGTCGATGGTCCGGGCATCCGCTTCGGCCCCCTCGAAGGTACGCGTGACCATGGCGTTGACGGCCGGGTCGACACGCTCGATCTGCGCGATGTGGGCCTGCAGCACTTCGACGGCGGAAACTTCGCGCGCACGGACTCGTCGAGCCAGTTCGACCGCGGACAGGAAACAGAGATCGGACATGGGTCAGGACCGGAAGATGAAGTAGACGGCGCCAAGAATGCACAGGGCGGCCCACAGGTAGTCGAGCTTCAGCGGCTGGTGCATGTAGAACACCGCGAACGGCACGAACACCGACAGCGTGATGACTTCCTGCAGGATCTTCAGCTGCGGCAGGCTCAGCGTCGTGTAGCCGATGCGGTTGGCCGGCACCTGCAGCAGGTATTCGAACAGTGCGATGCCCCACGAGATCAGCGCCGCGATGAACCACGGCCGGTGCTGCATTTCCTTCAGGTGGGCGTACCACGCGAAGGTCATGAAGACGTTCGACAACGCCAGCAACAGCACGGCGGTGACCGCCGGTGGAAACGGTATCGCCATCATTCCTAGCCTCCGATGCCCCGCGCCATCAGGATGGCCATCAGCGGCACGGCTGCCAGCAGCGCGAGTTCAATGCCGATCAGACGGCGGATGCGGACGATGTCCGCGCCCTTGAGCACGCGCATCTGGCCGGCGTTCAACGCGCGATTCCAGCGCAGGAACTGCAGCGTCGGCGGGATGGACACGAGACCGATCGCTGCGAACAGCGCCATCTTGATCCAGAAGACCGGGTTGGGCAGATAGAAGGCCGGCTCCTTCGAGAACCACAGCAGTCGCGCGAGTCCGGTGGCCAGTACCGCGACGGCCGCCGCCAGATAACCGAGATCGAGACGGGTCAGCAGGCGGACGTGTCCCGGCTGCAGATGCTCGCTGCAGATGAAGAACTCTGCGGCGATGAATCCGGTCAGCGTGAGAATCGAGAGGATGTGCAGCCAGGCGATGATTGCTTCCACGGCGGCGATGATACCGATCCCCTCGCCGCAACGGGAAGAACGTGGCGCCCGGCCCGTGCTGGGCCGTCCGCACTACGGATCGATCGTCCAGAGCCCGGCATCGCGTAACCCGGAACCGCCAACCTTGCGCATCGCCGCGCCCGACCGTCCTGCGGCGGATGAATGCGGCATCTCAAGGAGACTCGACCATGAAAACGATCGGTTTGCTGCGGTCCGCCGCGTTGCTGTACGGCGCTCTGGCGCTCGTTCCTCTGACCGTGCAGGCCACCGGCCTGCCGACACTGGACGGCAACGCGCCCATCGTCATCGCCCACCGCGGCGCCAGCGGCTATCTGCCCGAACACACGCTGGGCGCCTATGAACTGGCGGTGCGGATGGGTGCCGACTACATCGAACCGGATCTGCAATTGACCCGCGACGGCCATCTGGTCGCCATGCACGACGACACGCTGGAGCGCACCACCAACGTCGCCGACCTGTTCGCGCAACGCAACGGCGGCTACGCGGTGTCGCAGTTCACGCTGGCGGAGATCAAGACGCTTACCGTGAAACCGGTGGGCACGGCGTCGATGAGCTATCCCGGATTCACGCCGGGGTCGGCAGAACCGTTCCGCGTGCCGACCTTCCAGGAAGTGATCGATATCGCGAAGGCGCAGAGCATCGCCACCGGGCGGACCATCGGCATCTATCCGGAAGCCAAGCAGGCGGACCCGGTCATGGAAGACAAGATCCTGCAGACCCTCGCCGCCAACGGCTACGGCAGCAGTACCGATGCCGTGTTCATCCAGTCCTTCAGCGAAGCGACCGTGCGCAGCCTGGACCAGAAACAGCAGGCCGAAGGCATGGATCTGCCGCTCGTGCTGCTGGGTGCCGCGGTAACGATCGACGTCGGCGGGCAGACGACGCCGATGATGGGGGTCAGCGGTCCGTCGGGGAATGGCGTGCTGTCCCTCGCGGAAGTGGCGACGTTCGCGGATGGCGTCGGTGTCGTGATCGGTTACGAGGCCTTCGGATACGCGATCACGCAGGACTTCATCGATGCGGCCCACGCCGCGGGACTGCAAGTTCACGGCTGGACGTTCAACAAGGCCGACTGGACCAGCGCCAACGCCGAGTATCAGAAGTATCTTGCGATGGGCATGGACGGCGTGTTCTCGAACTATCCGGACCTGGCCGATTCAGCGCGCGACCAGTTCGTCAGCAGCGTGCCGGAACCGGCTTCCGTGGTCCTGATGGGACTGGGCCTCGCCGGGTTCGCCGCCATCGCACGGCGGAACGGGCGGATGCGACTTTCCCGCTGAGCGCCTCCGGCACGATGCCTTCATCACACGCCGCCGCGACGCCGCAGGCGTGGGCGGCGCATCAACTCCGGCGGTGTCCGGTACGTGCCCGGCGCGAGTATGGCGTAACGGATGTCGCGCAGCGGTGCGTGGTCGTTCAGCACGACCTTCGCCCCCAGGGTTTCGATGCCGAGGCGTGCATAGAGTGCACCGAGATCGGGAAATCCGGTCGCGTCGACATGCCGGTCGTACAGTGTGACGAACACATCGGTACCGGATATCGCGTCGAACCGCTCCAGCACCTGACGCGCGGTCCATTCGGGTTCCGGATCGAGGCAGCATGCGCCGAACCGTTCGAGCACCGTGTCGAGCGACTGGGCGCCGGCGGTCCGCTCACGCAGCGCGACATCGCCCAACAGCAGGATCGCCGCACCGGCGTTGTAGACCCGCATGTAGCCGTCACGCACCATCCTGCGTGAAGCCTGCGTGAGCGTGGTGCGGCTGTTCGCCGCGATATCCCCGCCGCGCAGGAACGCCGCGTGCATCCGTCGCCAGGTCTCTTCGGGCGACACCGCACCACTGCGCGCGCGGGACAGGTGCTGGTAGTAGGTCGCCACCCCTTCGTACAGCCAGGCGTCGCCGGACACGACGAACGGCAGAAACAGGTGCGACAGTTCGTGCGCAGCGGTCCAGTCGTCGACGAACTCGCGCAACGGGCGCCGCGCATTGACCGAGAAATGTACCGCGCCGGCACCGCCGCGCAGCACATAGGCGTTGGGCGTCGGTTCGGTGCCGCCGGCACCCGGCAGCACGAGCACCTGCACGTCCTGCACCGGAAAGCGGCCATAGACCGCCGCGACCGACCGCGCGGCATCGTCGACCCACCGGATCAGATCGTCCCGCTTGCGCGGTTCGAGCCCACCGAGCACTGCCACACGCAGCGTCGCACCCGGGACGGTCACCGCAATTTCCTCGAAGCCGCCGAACGCCACCGACGCTGGCCGCTGCGCGGCGTCCGGACCGATGCGATAGGTCGGCGGACCGGATGCGGCCGCCCTGGGTGGCCACGGCGCGGACACGGCGATCCCCGGCGGCAGCCGGAACGTGATGTCGATGGGCGCGGCGTCGCCGGACGCGACCGGGCGCCACAGCCACAACCCGACTTCGGTGCGCAGATCGGGGCCGACACGGCGCGTGACGGCGCCGGAGAACATCGCGGGCGCCGCATCTTCGATCAGCTCCACGTCGTAGCGGACACACGCATCCGCCATTCCCGCCGGCAGCCGCAGCACCGGTCCGTCGGGATGCAGCGGGGTGTGCCCGGATTCGATCCAGCCGGCGCGAAAGGCGGCAACGGCCGTGGAGGCCGGCGCGATCAGCCGACCAGGCAAGGCGCCTTCGAAACAGGCTCTGACCTGCAGTGTCGTCAGATCGGGGGCTACGGTAACTTCGTAGCGATGCACGCGCTCGGCGGCGAATGCGGGGAGCGGCGCCGACAACAACGCTGACAGACCGACGACCGCCGCGATGCGACGCATGGGAATGCGCGCGCGCCGGATTTCAGCGGCCGGGCAAGTACCGGGTGTCGTCGAAGCTGCCGACCCAGCGCGGCCGGTACACGACCATGACGGTGATCACCATGCCGGTGAGCGTCGCCTCGGCGAAGGCCAGCAACAGGCAATAGGGCAGCAGTTGTTCGGCCAGCATCGCGACGTCGGGTTCACCGCGCCACGCGACGAGCGCAGCGCTGGCGATGCTCGACGCGCCCATCGCGAGTGCCGATCCGAGGAACGCGGAAACGAAGATGAACACGAAGAAATGTCGCGGCAGCCGCCGCTCGGCGAGATGCAGCGTGAGCTGGCTCAACAGCACCGGCATCGCCGCCAGCAACAGCAGCGTCAGCGGCAGCAATTCTCCGGACAGGCGCCCGGTGAGCGTCAGCAGCAACGCGGCGACGGCCACGGCCACCATTGCCAGCTGCGGACCGAACATCAACGTCACGACCGTCGCACCCAGCAGGTGAAACCGGATTCCCGGCGTCGGCGGCTGGAGACACCAGATCAGCGTCAGGGCGACGCAGGTGCCCAGCCACAGATGGCTGCTCGCGTTGTCACGCAAACGGCGCCATGGCGCGGTGCGGACGATCCAGCCACCGAGGGTCGCGCAGGCCAGCCAAGCCATGTTCAGCCAGCTGGAGGGAACGGCAGTGGTCGAAAGGTCCATGGATCGTGACAGTCTGGCTGCGGTTTCCGCTGACGCGAGTGTGGACCCGACACACCTGCGCCGGCAAGCCCTACGCAGCCAATGCCGCCGGCTCGTACGCCAGCACTGGCGCCAGCCAGCGCTCGGCCTCCTCCAGACTCCAGCCTTTGCGGCCCGCGTATTCGACCACCTGATCACGATCGATGCGGCCGGTCGCGAAATAGTGGGCGTCCGGATGGGAGAAATAGAAGCCGCTGACCGCCGCCGCCGGCAGCATCGCGTAGCTTTCGGTCAGCACGATACCGGCGTTGCGCGTCGCGTCGAGCAGCGCGAACAGCAGTTCCTTCTCGGTGTGATCGGGGCAGGCCGGATAGCCCGGCGCGGGCCGGATGCCGCGATATTGTTCGTCGATCAGCTCTTCGATCGACAGATGCTCGTCCGCCGCGTAGCCCCAGAATTCCGTACGCGTGCGGCGATGCATCAACTCGGCGAACGCCTCGGCCAGCCGATCCGCCAGCGCCTTCAGCAGGATCGCGTTGTAATCGTCGTGGGCGGCTTCGTAGGCGGCTACGCGCGGTTCGATGCCGGCACCGGCCGTCACGGCAAACGCGCCGATCCAGTCCTCGATACCGGTTTCCTTCGGCGCGATCAGATCCGCCAGCGACTGGTTGGCGCGATCCGCCGGCTTGATCATCTGCTGGCGCAGGAAATGGAATGTCGTCGCCACTTCGCGCCGGGATGCGTCACGATAGATCTCGACGTCGTCACCGTTCACGCGATTGGCCGGGAACAGGCCGACCACCCCGTGGGCCGACAGCCATTTCTCGTCGATGATGCGCCGGAGCATCGCCTGTGCATCGGCGAACAGGCTGCGCGCCGCCTCGCCCACGACCGCATCGTCCAGGATCTTCGGATAGCGGCCCGCGAGCTCCCAGGTCTGGAAGAACGGCGTCCAGTCGATCACGGCGGCGATCTCGGCCAACGGATAGTCGCGGAACACCTGCACGCCCGGATGCTTCGGCGCGGGCGGCACGTAGGCCTTCCAATCGGTCGCGATGCCGTGTCGGCGAGCCTCGGCGATCGGATGGTGCGGGCCCTGCCCCTTCTTGCCCTTGTGCTGCTCGCGCGTCTTCGCCGCCTCGGCCTTGATCTTGGCGACATAGGCCTCGCGTTGCTCGTCGGACAGCAGGCTCGAACACACGCCGACGGAACGGGACGCGTCGGGCACCCAGATCGTCGGACCGTGATAGCCGGGCTCGATCTTGACGGCGGTATGCACGCGCGACGTGGTGGCGCCGCCGATCAGCAGCGGCACCTGGAATCCCTGGCGCTCCATCTCCTTCGCGACGTGGGCCATTTCTTCGAGCGACGGCGTGATCAACCCGGACAATCCGATGATGTCGGCCTTCTCGTCACGCGCCGTCTGCAGGATCTTCTCGGCCGGCACCATCACGCCGAGGTTCACCACGTCGAAGTTGTTGCACTGGAGCACGACCGCGACGATGTTCTTGCCGATGTCGTGCACGTCGCCCTTGACGGTGGCGAGCACGATCTTGCCCTTGGCCTTGCCGACCTCGCCGGTGCGGCGCTTCTCTTCCTCGATGTACGGGATCAGATGGGCCACCGCTTCCTTCATCACGCGCGCCGATTTGACGACCTGCGGCAGGAACATCTTGCCGGCACCGAACAGGTCACCGACCACGTTCATGCCATCCATCAGCGGACCTTCGATCACCTGGATCGGACGATCGAAGCCGGTGCGGGCTTCCTCGGTGTCGGCCACGATGAACGCATTGATGCCCTTGACCAGCGCGTGCTTCAACCGCTCGGCCACCGGCGCGTCGCGCCACGCGAGATCTTCGATCTGCGCCTTGCCTTCGGCCTTGTAGCTCTCGGCGAACGTCACGAGCCGCTCGGTCGCATCGGGCCGGCGGTTGAACAGCACGTCTTCGACCCGTTCCAGCAGATCCGGCGGGATGTCGGCATACACGCCGAGCTGACCCGCATTGACGATGCCCATGGTCATGCCGGCCTTCACGCCGTGGTACAGGAATGCGGTGTGGATCGCCTCGCGAACCGGATCGTTGCCGCGGAACGAAAACGACACGTTCGACACACCGCCGCTGATCTTGATGTACGGCAACGTGCGCTTCAGTTCGCGGGTCGCCTCGATGTAGTCGATGCCGTAGAGCGCGTGCTCCTCGATGCCGGTGGCCACCGCGAAGATGTTCGGATCGAAGATGATGTCTTCGGCAGGAAAGCCCACCTGCTCGGTCAGCAACCGGTAGGCGCGAGTGCAGATCTCGATCCGGCGGGCGTAGCTGTCGGCCTGCCCCTGCTCGTCGAACGCCATCACTACCGCGGCGGCTCCGTAGCGACGGACCAGCCGCGCCTGACGCAGGAATTCGGCTTCGCCTTCCTTCATGCTGATCGAGTTGACGATGCACTTGCCCTGCACGCACTTGAGGCCCGCCTCGATCACGCTCCATTTGGAACTGTCGATCATGACGGGAACGCGCGAAATGTCGGGTTCGGACGCGACGAGATTGAGGAACCGCGTCATCGAAGCGACCGCATCGAGCATCGCTTCGTCCATGTTGATGTCGATGACCTGCGCGCCGTTGTCGACCTGCTGCCGCGCGACGGACAACGCCTCGTCGAACTGGCCGTTCAGGATCATCCGTGCGAAGGCACGGGACCCGGTGACGTTGGTGCGCTCGCCGACGTTCACGAACAGCGAATCGTCGCCGATGTTCAGCGCTTCCAGTCCGGACAACCGCAACTTGTGTTCGAGTGTCGGCACCACGCGCGGCGGCACATCGCGCACCGCGGCGGCGATCGCGCGGATGTGCGCGGGCGTCGTGCCGCAGCAGCCCCCCGCGATGTTGAGGAAGCCCGCCTGGGCGAACTCGCGCAGCAGACCCGCGGTGAAATCGGGACTTTCGTCGTACTCGCCGAACGCGTTCGGAAGACCCGCGTTCGGATGCACGCTGATCAAGGTATCGGCCTTCTGCGACAGTTCCTCGATGTACGGCCGCAGTTCCTTGGCACCGAGCGCGCAATTCAGACCGATCGCGAACAGATCGGCATGACGGATGGAGTTCCAGAACGCTTCGGTGGTCTGCCCCGACAGCGTGCGGCCGGACAGATCGGTGATCGTGCCCGACACCCACAGCGGCAACCGGTAGCCCTGGCGTTCGAAGACTTCCTGGGCCGCGAACAATGCCGCCTTGCAGTTCAACGTGTCGAACACCGTCTCGACCAGCAGGATGTCGGCCCCGCCTTCGATCAGGCCTTCGGCCGCTTCGATGTACGCCGCCACGAGCTGATCGAAATCGACGTTGCGGAACGCGGGATCGGTGACATCCGGCGAGATTGACGCGGTGCGATTGGTCGGCCCGAGCACGCCGGCGACGAACCGCGGCTGGTCGGGCGTACGCCGCGTGAATTCGTCGGCAACCGACCGTGCCAGCCGCGCGCCTTCGACGTTCAATTCGCGGACGTGGGGCTCCATGCCGTAGTCGGCCATGGCGATCGACGTCGAATTGAAGGTGTTGGTCTCGATGATGTCCGCACCGGCCTCCAGGTATTGGCCGTGGATGCCGGCGATCAGCCGTGGCTGTGTCAGCGTCAGCAGATCGTTGTTGCCCTTCTGCTCGCGCGGATGATCGCGGAACCGGTCCCCGTGATAGTCGTCGCGGGACAGTTGATGGGTCTGGATCATCGTGCCCATGGCGCCGTCGAGCACGACGATGCGACGGGCGATCTGCTGCTGAAGAAGCGCGGTGCGGTCTTGCGACAAGGAAGTCCCCAAAACGAAAAAGCCCGAACGCTGAAGCGGTCGGGCTGGCCGAGCGCTTTAGCGGAATTTGTTACGCGCCCGCAAGCTGCTGCTTCAAATCGGCGCGATGAATGCGCCGAAAACTACCGCCGGGCGTGGGATGTGTCAATTCGGCGTCACGCGGCCCCACCCAGCGCCACGCCGGCAACCGGTTCGTCGTGGGCCATCACGGCGCGTCCACGCGCCCAGGCCCGCAGCGCGGTGATGCGTTCCGCGGCGACCACCGACAGCGGACGCGTGCGCTGCAGTTCGTCGAGCAGTCCTTCGGTCTGCAGGGGCTGCCCGGCCCCGTGGCTCGCGTACAGCCCGGAAATCACCAGTTGCTCGATCTCGGCGCCGGAGAATCCTTCCGCGGCGGCCGCGAGCCGCGACAGATCGAAATTCGCCGGATCGGCGCCCCGGCGCATGAGGTGAATCCGGAAGATCTCGGCGCGTGCTTGCGGGTCCGGCAAATCCACGAAGAAGATCTCGTCGATCCGCCCCTTGCGCATCAGTTCCGGCGGCAGATCCTGGATCGCGTTCGCTGTGGCCACGAGGAACACGGCGCTCTTGCGCTCCGCCATCCAGGTCAGCAGCGCGCCCAGCATGCGCCGCGACAGTCCACCGTCGGAGTCCCCGCCGCCTTCGCTGCTGGCGAACGCCTTCTCGATCTCGTCGATCCACAACACACACGGCGCCATGCGCTCCGCATGCTGCAGGGCGTCGCGCAGACTGCGCTCGGTCTCGCCGATCCATTTGCTGTAGAGGGCTCCCGCGTCGAGCCGCAACAATGGCACGCGCCAGGCGCCAGCCACCGCGCGCGCGGCGAGACTCTTGCCGGAGCCCTGCACGCCGACCAGCAGCATGCCTTTCGGGGATTCGAGGCCGGGAGCCTGGCCGAGAAACGCGGCGCGCCGAAGATTGAGCCAACGCTTGAGCGCGGCGGCGCCGGCCATGTCTTCGAGCCGCGCGACGTCCAGTTCGAGAGAGATTGCCGCCGCCGCACCGAGTGCGTTCTGCTTCTGCTTCGACACGCGCGCGAGGTCCGACAGCGTGATGGCACCGTCATCGTGAATCGCCTGCCGCACCAGCCGGCGGGCATCGTCGGCGCTGAGCCCGGCGAGTTGCTGGATCAGCAGATCGACCGCTTCACGCTGACCGCGCACCGGCGTGTCCTCGCGATAGGCATAGTCGTCCAGCTCTTCCTTGACGATGGCCCGCAGCGCCGGCATGTCGGGCATCGCCATCTGCAGCCGGGCCGTCATCCGCGACAGATCCTCGGGCAGTTCGAGCCGGTGGCTGACGAACACGACGGTCTTGCGATCCTTCGCGTGGTTGTGCGCGATGTTCTTGATCAGCCGCAGATGCAGCGGATCGGCAAGAAAGGGATGGAAATCGACGAGCGCGTACAGCCCGTTCTGCGGCGTCGCGTGGATATGTCGCAGGACCGAGGCCGGATCCCGGGTTTCCGGCACGGTGTCGGTCCGCCCGCGCCGCTTCAATCCCTCGGCCAGATTCCAGACGAAGAGCGGCTGCGTCTCGAGGTTGCCGACGCGCTCCAGCAGGTCGAGTACCCGCAGCTCTTCGAACGATTCCACCGCCACCAGAGGAAACCGCGACCGCAGCGCGACCTTCAGATCGCGTTCGTCGCTCACCGGATCACCGCGGCGTGCGTCGTGGGGCAGCAGGCGGGACGCAGCGGTCGAGGCCGCAACCACGGCGACGGAGACGCACGGTAGAGATGACTCATGGAGCGACCATTGGTGGGGAACATCCTGGGACGGGACCGGGTGATCTCGGTCGGCGTATCGCTATCGACAGCGGCGCGCCGAACCTTTAGGCGCCGCCGGAACGGGCGCGGCGGTCCGGGCTTCGGATCGTCGCCCATGTCCGACGAACGGGCGTCGCGGAACTCAGATGGCGGCCGGTCGCCGGTACTGGATCGCTTCGGCCACATGGTTGGCAAGTACGGTCTCGGCGCCGGCCAGGTCTGCGACCGTGCGCGCCACCTTCAGGATCCGGTGATAGCCCCGCGCCGACAATCCGAGCTGTTCGAGGGCACGGCTCAGCAACGCCTGGCCTTTCGCATCGGGCGCGGCGTGGCGGTCGATCTCGGCCGGATCGAGTTGCCCGTTCGGCTTGCGTTGCCGCGCCAGTTGCCGATCCCGGGCTGCCGTCACGCGCTGCCGCACGACGGCCGACGTCTCGCCGATCGTGCGGTCCGTCAGCGCCGCTTCCGGTACGGCCGGCACTTCGATCCGCAGATCGATCCGGTCGAGCAGCGGACCCGACAGGCGTTGACGATAGCGCGCCACCTGGTCCGGCGTGCAGCGGCAGCGCCCGTCGAAATGGCCGAAGTAGCCGCAGGGGCACGGGTTCATCGCGGCAACGAGCTGGAAACGCGCCGGGAATCGCGCCTGCCGCGCCGCGCGGGAGATGCTGATGACGCCGGACTCCAGCGGCTCGCGCAGGACTTCGAGCACGTTGCGATCGAACTCCGGCAGTTCGTCGAGGAACAGCACGCCGGCATGCGCCATCGAGATCTCACCCGGCCGCGGGTTGCGCGCCGCCGCCCACCAGCGCCACGGCCGAGGCGGTGTGGTGCGGTGCCCGATAGGGTCGGCGTTTCCAGCGCTGCAGATCGAATCCGCCCGGGGCCAGCGACTGCATGGCGGCGGATTCCAGCGCCTCGGTTTCGGTCATCGGCGGCAGCAATCCGGGGAACCGCTCGGCCAGCATGGTCTTGCCGCTGCCGGGCGGACCGATCATCAGCACGGCGTGGTGACCGGCGGCCGCAACTTCCAGAGCGCGCTTGGCCTGCGCCTGCCCTTTCACATCCGCGAGATCGGGATAGTGACCGTCAATGCCGTCCGCTGTCCGTTGGGTCTGCGACAACGGTTCGACACCGCTCAGGTGAGCACATACTTCGAGAAGGGTTCCGGCACCGAGGACCTGGGCACCGGGCACCAGCGCAGCCTCGGGCGCGCTGGCCGACGGCAGCACGAATGCACGGCCATCGTGATGGGCCCGGAACGTCATCGCCAGCGCCCCGCGCACCGGCCGTAATGCGCCCGTTAGCGCCAACTCACCGGCAAACTCATGACGGTCCAGCAGGCCGTCGGGAATCTGCTTGGACGCCGCGAGGATCCCCAGCGCGATGGGCAGATCGAACCGACCGCTTTCCTTCGGCAGATCGGCGGGTGCCAGATTGACCGTGATCCGCCGCGCGGGGAACTCGAATCCGCAGTTCTGAATGGCAGCGCGGACCCGATCCTTGGCTTCCTTCACTTCGGTATCGGGCAGACCGACGATCGTGAAACTGGGCAGTCCATTGGCCAGATGCACTTCGACGGCAACCGGCGGCGCATCCATGCCCGCCAGCGCCCGACTGCGGAGCACGGCGAGGCCCATCCCGATGGCCCGTGGGCGGTTCGCGAAGGGGACCGGGATATCGGTCAGTGGCCCGATTCGTTGCCGGATTCGAGAGCGGCCACGCGGCGCTCCAGCGCTTCGAGTTGTTCCCGGGTTCTCGCCAGCACCCGCGTCTGCGCATCGAACTCCTCGCGCGTCACCAGATCGAGCTTCGCGAACTGACTGGCCAGCAAAGCGCGGAAGTTGCGCTCCAGATCGGCGGCCGGCGTCTGCGCCGCCATCGTCCGCAAACGGCGGGCAACCTCATCAAGAAATGACCACGGCGTGCTGCGCGTCATGGCACCTGCTCCTCGCGAATGGACCGCGGCAGTGTAACAAACGCACTTCGCGCCCTTCGGCTCATGGACCCTAACTTTGATTGCACAATATTGGTGCAGAATACGAAAAATACGCCCCGATTGAGTGCTCACCTTTTGCAACAAACCGGATAAACACGGTTAAGTACATGAAGTTGAATATTAATATTCTTGGCATGTCACTTGCGAACGCGGTGCGTTGCGGTTCTCTGCATTCATCTTCTTGCAATCCGTCCACCACAACTGCTGTTCCGAGAGGGGAATCAAACATGTTCAAGCAGAAAGTCCTGGCAGCTACCCTTGCCGGCGTCGGGCTGACGGCTGTGGCCGCTCACGCCCAGGACACGAGTCCGCATTCCGTCAGCGGCAACATCACGTTCGTCACCAACTACATGACCCGTGGCCTGACCCAGACCGACTCGCGTCCCGCGCTGCAAGGCGGCGTCGACTATGCCCATTCGTCCGGGCTGTACGCCAGCTTCTGGGGTTCCAACGTGTCATGGCCGGCGGATGGCTTCGAAGTGGCAGCTCCCGGCATATCCAGTGCCTATGGCGGCAGCCCCAGCAACGCCATCAGCAACAGTCTGGAACTGGATTTCTCGGCCGGCTATCGCAAATCGTTCCTGACCGATTTCACGGTGGACGTCGGTGGTGTCTATTACTACTACCCGGGCACCTACATTCTCGACAGGACTTACACCGCCGGCCTGAAAACGCCGCAGACGGCCGAGGTCTATGCCGGCCTGGGCTGGAAGTGGTTCACGGCGAAGGCATGGGTCGCGGTGTCCGACGGCGTCTTCATGGTGCCCGATGCCCGCGGCACGACGTACTACAACCTGTCCGGCACCTTCCCCCTCGGTGAAAGCGGCTTCAACATCGTCGCCGCTGTCGGTACGTGGCAGTTCCAAGGTCAGGCCGAGTATCTCCAGACCTATGGCCTGAAGAACGACATCTACGATCTGGTCGACTACAAGATCGGTCTGACCAAGGAAATCCTGGGCTTCAACGTCGGCGCGTTCTACTGGGGCAGCAACGGCGACAAGACGACGGTTGGCGCACCGGGTTCGGCCAACGCCGGCTTTGAAACCGCCGTCTGGGGCAATCGCTACGGCCGCAACATCGCCGACGACACTTTCCTGGTCAGCATCGGCAAATCGTTCTGATCTTGTAGCGGGCCCGGCACCCCTCGCGGTACCGGGCCTTTTTTCACGAGGTCCCAGACCCAAGGAACAACATGAAACTCGTCACCGCAATCATCAAGCCGTTCAAGCTTGACGAGGTGCGCGAAGCCTTGTCCGCCATCGGCGTGCAGGGCATCACCGTCACCGAGGTCAAGGGGTTCGGCCGCCAGAAGGGGCACACCGAGCTGTATCGGGGTGCCGAGTACGTCGTCGATTTTCTGCCGAAGGTGAAGATCGAAGCGGCCATCAAGACCGAGATGCTCGACCAGGTCATCGAAGCGATCGAGAAGTCCGCCAACACCGGCAAGATTGGTGACGGCAAGATTTTCGTATTCGAACTGGAGCAGGTCGTGCGCATCCGCACTGGTGAAACCGGCGCAGATGCGCTCTGATCGAGAAGGGAGACCCCAATGAAGAAATTTCTGGCTCTGCTCGCCGCGGCATTCGTGCTCGGCACTGCAGGTCCCGTCTTCGCGGACGAAGAGGCCACCACGACGACCGTGACGGAAACGACCGAGGTCGCGGCTGAAGTCGTCGAAGCCGAGGCACCCGCCGCGGCGGAAGAGGAAGCGAAGCTCGACTCCGGCAACACGGCGTGGATGCTGACGTCGACCGTGCTCGTGATCATGATGGCCATTCCCGGCCTGGCATTGTTCTACGGTGGCCTCGTGCGCACCAAGAACATGCTGTCGGTGCTGATGCAGGTGTTCGTGACGTTCTCGTTGATGTCCGTGCTGTGGGTGATCGCGGGCTACTCCCTGGCGTTCACGGAAGGCAATGCACTGTTCGGCGGGTTCAGCAAGGCGTTCCTGTCGGGGATCACATCCGACTCGCTGACCGGCTCGATTCCCGAACTCGTGTTCGTGACGTTCCAGTTGACGTTCGCCTCCATCACCCCGGCCCTGATCGTCGGCGGCTTCGCCGAGCGGATCAAGTTCTCGGCCGTGCTGTGGTTCATGGCCCTGTGGCTGCTGCTGGTGTACGCACCGGTCGCGCACATGGTCTGGGGTGGCGGATTCCTCGCCGAACTGGGCGCGAAGGATTTCGCCGGCGGTACCGTGGTGCACATCAACGCAGGGATCGCCGCGCTGATCGGTGCCATCGTGCTGGGCAAGCGGATCGGTTACGGCAAGGAGAGCATGGCGCCGCACAGCCTGACCATGACCATGATCGGCGCGTCGCTGCTGTGGGTCGGCTGGTTCGGCTTCAACGTCGGTTCGCAACTGGCGGCCGATGGCGGAGCGGGTCTGGTGATGGTCAACACGCAAGTGGCGACTGCCGCCGCCGTGCTCGGCTGGCTGTTCATCGAATGGCTGGTCAAGGGCAAACCGTCGATGCTGGGTGGTGCCTCCGGTGCGGTCGCCGGGCTCGTGGCGATCACGCCGGCCTGCGGTTTTGTCGGTCCGATGGGGTCGATCATCCTGGGCGTCATCGCCGGTGTGGTCTGCTTCTGGGCCGTGACCGGTTTGAAGTCGATGTTCCGCTACGACGATTCGCTGGACGTCTTCGGCGTCCACGGTATCGGTGGGATCGTCGGTGCCGTGTTGACCGGTGTGCTGATGGCCCCCGGTCTCGGTGGCGTCGGGTTCGACGAAGGCATCACGATGGGGGCCCAGGTCTGGAAACAGATCGTCGCCGTCCTCGTCACCATCGTCTGGTGCGCAGTCGTGAGCTTCATCCTCTTCAAGATCATCGATCTGGTGATCGGTCTGCGCGTCAGCGAAGACAAGGAGCGCGAAGGTCTCGACATCACCGAACACGGTGAAACCGCGTACCACCCCTGATTCACCGCAGTACTCATCTCCTGCCGATCGGCTCATCCCCGTCGGCACTTTCCGGGCGCTCCAGGGCGCCCGGTTTTTATTGGTGCTCCACACTTGCGAGCGACCATCGACGCGCAGCGGCGCCGCGGTGGATCGCGCGCGGACATGCCGACTCCCGGCGACGACGAAAACACCCGCGCGCCGGAATGGCGGGCGGGTGCGACGATCGATGCGATCGAGAGCGGCCTACTCGGCCGCGGACGAAGAAGCGGCAGCGACCTGCGTGCCGAACGCGAAATACTTGCGAACAGGTTCGATCACATCGACAACGCCCTTGAAGCCCGCCGGAATCACGCAGGCATCCCCGGGACCGCAGTCGGCCGCGGTGCCGTCCTCGGAAACAATTCGCAAACGCCCTTCGATGACAAAGAAGAACTCATGCATCGCGGCGGTCAGTTCGAGCCGGTAGGCACCGACCTCGCATTCCCACCAGCCACATTCGAACTCACCGGCGGGCGCGGAAAAGCAGACCCGGGTCGTCTGGACCGGATTGCCGTGCACGCGCCGATCGGAGGCCGGATGCTCGACGACCCCGACCGTGCTGTCGGGGGTCAGAAGCGAAGCGTGAATCATCGTGTTCTCCCTGCTGTCGATATCATCGCCACTGTTTCTCGTCCGCGATCCAGCCCCATCCGGGCAGCGGTCCGTCCTTCAGGAACGCATCGACCACGTTCTTGGTGATTCTCGAAACATTGTTGTCGAAATTGTTGTGCGGCAACGCGCTGCCCCACGCGATGGACCCGGTCGAGAACACGGCGCCGTGGTTCGGCGCGGTGTAGTAGGTGACATCCGCCCGGACCTTCGGCTCCTGCGTGCCGCCGAATCCCGGATGCATGTAGACCACGTCTTCGACGACGAGGATGTAGTTGTCGCTGTGACCACCGGAGGATGCGAGGATCTTCGTGTGGGGCGGCGTGCCGAGTTTCAGATCGTAGCGATCCAGCTCGACGCCGGCTGCACCGCCACGCGCCAGGCCGAAATCGCCGAACACCTCGCCCTCCACCCCGTCCATGATCCACGACACCGTCCGGTGATAGCTGTCGGGCATGCGGCGGAACGGCCGGGATTCCTCGAAACCTTCGGCCGTGAATCCGACGCCGAGGATCTTCTGCGGCGGGCGACCGCGATTCTTCCACAGGCCGCTCTTCTCGCCCGTCGTCTGCAGGTAGTGCTCGCCGGGCTTGGCCTCCCACGCCCGGGACCCGGAATCGAGCTTGCGGACTTCCATGATCCAAGGCTGATCGTCGCGGAACCCGACGCACCAGTAGAACCCGTTGCCGCCCATGTACAACAACCGGCCGCCGCTCTCGATGTAGTCCTCGCTGGCGTCGAGCATCGGCTCCGAAAAGTATTCCGGGTGGCTTCCCGTCAGCACGCACTTGTACGGCGCGAGCGCTGCCAGGCCCTCGCGGTGCAGATCTTCGTCGGTCAGCACTTCGTAGTCGTACGCCATCGCTTCGAGCCAGCCGATGATCGACAGGTCGGCGGGAAACTGCCACGTGCAGCCCATGCTCGACATCCGGTGCTTCGGTCGCATGTTGACGATGGGACGTCGATACGACGTGAAGCACACCCCTTTGCCATCGATGAATCGGTCGTAGGTGGACAGACCGAACTCCTGATTCTTGTACATCTCGACGTCGATCTCCGCGACGATCGGCGGTTGCCCCGCCATCGGCTGGATGATCTGCGCGTCGAAGCTCAGGTGTTCGTTCGCATAGGCGAGATAGCTGGCGGTCGGGATCAGCATCGCGACCTTGGCCTTCGGCTGCGCCGCGCGGACGAAGAACACGACGTACTCTTCCGCCAGCCCTGTGCCGTCACCGGCACGCAGCCGCATCGCGTACACGCCGCTGCGCAGGCTCTCCGGCACCGTGAACGCAAAGGTCGGCTCCCAGTTGCTGTCGATCATCACGTCGACATGGAACTCGATGCCGCCGTACTGCTCGGGCGCGAGCCGGAAGCAGTCCTCGCGGCCATTCCAGTTCCAGCCGGTTTGCCCACGGATCGGTTTGTTGTAGCCCACCGAATGCAGCCCGTGCGGCCCGACATCCAGCACCGTATCGCCGATGCCGCGGGCGTCGTATCCCTTGGTCGTATCCCAGTGGGCGACCAGTCCGTCCTTGGGCAGCTCACGGCCGCTGCGGATGCCGTCCAGCGCTTCGCGACTCAGCGCCTTCGCGTACACGCCGTGACGATCGATCTTGCCGCAATAGCATTGCCCGATGAAATGGCCGCGCAGTTCATGCCAGTCCTGCGCACCGCTCACGATGAAAGGCGCATCTTGATTGCGCGGCTTCACCCGCATCGGCTCGGTGACATGGGAGCGATAGTCGTACGGCGTGACTTTCGACAGCAGGCTGTTGTAGCGCGTCAGCATCCCTTCCTGGTAGAGCGTGACGCGTCGCGTCTGCGCGTCGTAGCTGGCGGCGACGAAGTACCAGACATTCGCCACCAGCGGAATCTCCGCGCCGACATAGTCCACTTCGGTTCCGTCGCCCATCCAGAACTCGAGGTAGCCCTTCGGATTGATGCCGAGGCAATAGCCTTCGTTGCGATCGATGGACCAGCGCCCCACCAACGCCTGCCGCACGTTGAAGGCCGGCAGCGTCGGCTGGATATAGGCGTAGACCGTGAAGCTCTCGGACAGCGCAAGCCGGTTCTGCGGATCAGCGACACGCAGGAACGAGCCGACCTGGGTGTACTGCTTGCGCGCCGGCCATTCGCGATTCGCCGTGCTCTGGATCTCGCGCTCGACGAAACCGGGACCGGTTGGGTGCTCGTCGCCGTGGATCAGCCGGACCAGCTGCGCCGAGATACGATCGGTGCCATCCGCGCTGACCATGAAGTTCATCGCGTCGCCGGGCTTGACGGACAGTCGGTCGCAGTAGCCGAAGATCTTGATTTGAGCCATGGGGAGAATGCGGAAAGGAAGCGGTGTATGTCGATCAGGATTCGAGAAGGTCCTGCACCCGGCGCAGGAACACCGCGTGGTAGGCCTCGTTCTCGCTCGTGTAGATCTTGTCGTCGACCAGCCGCGGCGCCACGCCGCGCTGGCCGGACAGCGCGACGATGCGGTACTCCTTGAACGGTTTGGTCATGGTGATCGCGTACTTGTCCACCTGGCCGGCGCGGCGGAAGTAGACGAGCAGACGTTCCAGCTGCTCGCTGTGCTGACCGAGCGGACGCCGCCGGTGTTCTTCGATGACGTCGTCGTCGATCAGCCCTTTCAGATAGTCGCGCTGCATCTTGTCGAACCGGCGGAAGTAGATCTGATCCTTGTCCGCGGTTTCGGTCGCCTCTTCGGGAAGCATTTCACCTCCTTTCTCGGATCGGGTGGATCGGAACTCGCTCTTCTTCTTGTTGCGCCAGGCCCGGAACTGCAGCTTCGTGCCGAACAGTCCGTTGCGCAGGAACAGCACCGTCATCATCATGATGAAACCGATCAGGATCAGCCGCATCGGCCCCCACTCGAGGAAATACTTCTCGAGGAAGATCACGATCAGCGTGCCGACGACGGCTCCTTCGGCGCGCCCGAGGCCGCCGATCACGATCATCGCCAGCATCAGCAGCACGACATCGAAGCTGAACAGCGAAGGCGATGCACCGCGGAAATGCGCGGCGTAGAAGCCCCCGATGAAACCGAGCGCGATCGACGAGATGATGAACACCCGGATGCGTGCCGCCCGGTAGTTGATGCCGGTCGCCTCGGCGAACGCCTCCTTCTTCTCCGGTGCCGCGCGCAGGATGCGGCCAAGACGCGTACCGTTCACGAAGCGATAGAGGAACAGCGCGCCGATCATCAACAGCATGCAAGCGTAGAAGCCCAGCAGCAGCTGATGGTTCTCGCTCCAGCTCTCCGGGAAATAGCTGTCGGCGCCGTACAACCCGCCGGTTGCCGACCCGAACAGCTTCGACTGCACGACATAGACGCGGCACAGCTCGTTGATGCCCAGCGTCAGCAACGCGTAGTAGAACCCGTCCAGCCGCGTCGCCGGCAACGCGATCAACGTGCCGAATATCAGGCCGAAGCCGCTGCCGACGAACGGCAGCGCCCACCACGGCAGACCATAGTGGATCGACAGATAGGCCGATCCGTAGGCAGCGGCGCCGACCACCGCCGGACTCGCGAGCGAGAAGATGCCGGCCGTGCCGACGATCAGCATCCAGCACAGGTTGATCGCGGCGTAGATGCCGAAGATCGCACCGGCGGCGAGCAGCGTGCTCGATTCCACGAAAGGCGCGATCGCGGCGAGCGCTGCTAGCCCGAGTACCCAGTACACCGGGCGCCGGTCGACGATGGTCTTCTCGGCGCGCAGGCTCTTCGGGTTGTAGACGCCGCGCAACCGCAGCACGTTGCGCCGCGTGAACGGGTAGCGCAGCCGCCACAGATTCGAGCTGTGGGCCGGCCACTTGTAGTACCAGCGCAGACGGCCGACGGGGTGCAGCGCCGCCTTCGATCGAGCACCCGCCGACGACCAGACGTCCTGCGGGTTCTTCCAGGCGGCGGACTTCCAGACTTTGTCGAACATGCGTCAGGCCTCGCGTGCCTTGTCGAGCATTCCGGCGATGCCGCGCGGGCGGATCAGCAGGATGATGATGATCAGCGCGAACTGCGTGATCAGGACGTACTGGCCGCCGAGGTAAGCCGACGTCAGCGATTCGTTGAGCCCCAGGATTGCGGCGGCGATCAACGCGCCCGACACGCTGCCGAGCCCGCCGCACAGCGCGACACTGACGCCCTTGATCATCGGTGTGAGGCCGGAGAACGGACTCACGAAGTAGGTCTGGCACAGCAGCACCGCCGCCAGCCCGGCGAGGGCGCCGGTCAGCGCCATCACGTAGATGCCGGTGCGGCGCACGCCGATGCCGACGATCGCGGCGCCGTGGGGATTCATCATCATCGCGCGGATCTCGAGGCCGCGGCGACTCGACTTCAGCCACGTCAGCGTCACGGCCAGCAGCAGGATCGACGACACCAGCGCGCCGGCCTTGTCCGCCGTCAGCACGATGGCGCCGAACTCGGCCTGCCATTCGCCGAACACCGGCGGCAACGTCTTCACCCGCGGGCCGAAAATCCACAGCAGGATCTGCGTGCCCATCAGGCTGAGCGCCAAGGTCGCGATCAGACCGCGGACCGGGAAGTTCGGCTTGTCGTGAATCGGGATGAACGTCATCAGGCAGACCAGTACGCCCGCCAGTGCGCCGGTGCCGATACCCGCCGCGACGACGGCGACGCCGGTGATGATCGGATCGACGTCGACCATCAGTTCCGCAACGCCCCACGCGCCATAGCCGGCGACGGCGAACGTAAGGCCGTACGCCATGTTGACCATGCCGACGCTGGACCAGGTGATCGAGATGCCGATCGCGAGCAGTCCGTAGATCGAGGCCAGGGTCAGCGCCGACAGCAGGATGTACGACCAATCCATTCAGGCCTCCCGCACCGTTTGGGCGGCGAGCCCCACGGCAGCCTCGCCCTTCAGCTTGCCGGCATGCATGCCGATCAGACGATTCACGCGACCTTCCAGAAGCGACACGTTCTGCTCGGCGATCACCATCGCGGCGTCGCCGAGTTCGACGCTCATCAACGCGTCGACCACGCCCTTGCTGATCTTCGGCGCGAGACCGAGCGACGGCTCGTCCACCAGGAACAGCGACGCATCGGCCATCAGTCCGCGACCGAGCGACACCATGCGCCGCTCGCCGCCCGACAACCGACCGACCGCGGTCGCCATCAGCTTCTCGAGCGGCGGAAAGATCTCCAGCACGCGGCGCTTGCGTTGCGCGCGTTCGCGCCAGGCCCGCGGCGTGAACGCGCCGCTGTCGAGGTGTTCCTCGACGGTAAGTCCGGTGAAGATCTCGTCGCCCTGCGGCATCAGCGCGAGACCGAGCTTCACGACCCGATGGGTGAATCGTCCCGGTCCCTGACTGCGCGTGCCGCCGACTTCATGACCGTTCAGCCGGATCGATCCACGCTGCCAGCCGGTGAGTCCTGCGATCGCGAGGAACAGCGTCGACTTGCCGTGGCCGTTGAGACCCACCAGCCCGACCCGCTCGCCGGAATACACGACGAGATCCAGATCGTGCAGCACGCGCAGCGGACCGTAGCCGGCGGACAGGCCCTTGACGTTGAGCACTTCGCGCGTGGCCATCGTTCAGTGCTCCGCGCCGAGGTTGTCGAAATAGGCGGCGCGCACACGGGCGTCGGCGAGAATGTCCCGCATCTGGCCCTGCGCGATGACCTCGCCGACATCCATGACCAGCACGCGATCGGCGATGGTGTCGAGCAGCTCGATCCGGTGCTCGACGATGACGATGGCAACGTTGAGTTCCTTCGCCAGCAACCGCACCAGATGATCGATCTCGTCGACCTCGGAGTTGATCAAGCCGGCGGCGGGCTCGTCCATCAGCAGCAGCGGCGGTCGACGCATCAAGCAGGCAGGCCAGCAAAGCTGCGACGATTGAGTGTCTCGAGGCTGCCGGCGATCTGATCTTCGTTGACCTTCAGCCCGACCAGTTCACACGCCCAGTCGGCATGGTGCCGGGTGCGATAGGGCGCGTAGGCCTGCCGGGCCGCCTTCAGCACTTCGGCAACGGTCAATTCCTCGGGCACCACCGGCGTTTGATAGGTGCGTCCCAGCCCCATGCGCGCACGCTCGTACAAGCGCATCCCGGTGACATCCTGATCCTTGAACCGGACCACGCCGCTCTTGGGCGGCATGCGCCCCGACAGCACTTCGAACAGGCTGGTCTTGCCGGCGCCGTTCGGTCCGATGATGCCCAGCACCTCGCCGCGCCGGACCGACAGCGACACGCCCTTCAGGATCTCCCGCCCGCCCAGGTCGAGCCGGATATCGCGACACTCGAACAGGGGCGAAGCGGGATCGGCAGTGGACACCGTCGCGTTCACGACCGATCGTCGTCCGTCGCGTTCAGGCCATCCAGGCCGCGGGCTTGAAGCCGGTTTCCTTCAGGCCGTACGGGTAGATGATCTTGTGCTCACCGCCCTGCACCTGGAAGTACAGCTGCCCCATGCCCTTGTCGATGTCCGGCGTGCCCACCGGAAAGTGCACGCCTTCCTGCCGCGCGTTGTTGAGGTACGACCAGCCGCATACGCCGCGATAGGGCGTCTTGCGGATGTAGTCGTTGACGGCCTTGAAGTTGTCCGGATCGCCGGTCTTGGTCCACGCCTGCGCGAGGAAGTTGACGATGTCGTAGCCGCCACCGGTGTAGCACAGTCCCATCACCTTGCCGGGGAAACGCTTCTTGTACTTGGCACGGAACGCAGACCCCTTCTCGTCGGCGTAAACGCCGAGCACCGTGCTCCACACGAATCCTTCGGCGGCCTTGCCCGACAACGTCAGGAACTCCGGCTGCGACGGACCGTACTGCAGATACACCAGCGCGCCCTTCAACGGATTGGCCTGGAACTGCTTCACGAACGCGGCGTACTCCGCGGCGACCCAGTGGTCGACCATCACCGCGCCGGCGCCGGTGCGCTTGATGTCCTGGATCACCTGTCCCCAGTCCTGCACCGGGTACTGGATGTCGGTGACTTTCGCCAGCTCGAACTTGCTCGACTTCAACGCTTCCTGACAGGCCTTCGAGATCGTCTGGTTGTAGGCGATCTGCTCCTGGATGATGTGTACCTTGTTGTTGATCGGCTTCCAGCCGCCTTTCTCGGACAGATCTTCGAGGAACTTCGGAAATGTGTAGCCGTAGTAGACCTCGGACGGATCCATCTGGAACATGTGGCTGTACTTGTCCGGGTTCGCCGCGACCAGATCCGTGCAGGCGCGCTGCGTGTTCCCGTGCAGGTAGGGGCACTTGTAGTTGACCGATGCTTCCATCGCCGGCACCGGCACGAACAGGAACGGCGACGAGATCGCGTGCACCTTCAGATCGACCAGCTTGCGGATCACGGCCTGGCAACTTTCCGGCGACAACACGTCGACGTCGACGGGCTTCAATTCCAGCGGGCGCCCCAGAATGCCGCCGGCCGCGTTGATCTCCTCGGCTGCGAGGATCGAACCGTTCAGGTGATCCGCGTGGTCCGCGACACCGGCCGCCGCGGTCTTGGAGATCGTCAGGCCGAGAACGATGGGTTTGCCCTTGGGGGTCTGCGCCCGGGCGGACCCGAGCGGCAGCATGGAGGCACCGGCCACCGCGGCCATGCCCTTGATTGCGTCACGACGATCGAAGCTGCTGGACATGGTCGTTCTCCTGAACGGGTTTCCGCGAAGCGATCGACGGCGCGATGCGCTGCATCGGGCCATCCCCTCACCATCGGCATCGCACGAAACGCGCGCGCCGCATCGACCCGGGAACGATAGACAACGGCGCATCGATTGGGACCCGTACAGATGGACGGGTCCGATGTCGGAATCGACGCAGCAGCACGCGCGACGGGGCGTCACCGTCGATGACGACACGACGCTGAACAGCGATGCCATGGGAAAAGTCGCCGCACGCTGCGGCGATGACGGGAAGGGATGCCGGCTCGAAACGGCGCGCGCGGCCGCCGTGAATCAGCCGAAGTGCTCGCGCTCCAGCCGGCGGTAGCGGCGCAGCAGTTCGTCGTAGTCGACGAACCCGTTGTCGTCGCGCAGCAGAGAGGCCAGTTCACCTTTGTCGTTCACGTGCAACTTCTCGTACACGGAGCGCAGATAGAAGCGCACGGTCGCCGGCGACAGCGCGAACGTGCGGGCAATCTCCTTGTAGCTCGCGCCGCCGCTGAACTCGTGGGCGATGGTCGCCTCCCGCGCGGTCAGCACGTCGGTGCGCTGACGCGTCCGCACCGCTACCAGCAGGAAATCGCCGAGCGGATAGCGGCGCACGACGATGCGGGGCAGCTTCAGGTCGTTCTCGTTGCGGCGCAGCCACGCCTGCAGTGGCACCGGCAACACGGCACCCTGGTGATCCGGCCATTCGGCCTGCAGCGCTTCCTTGAAACCGCTCTCGGCATTCAGCACCTCGAACTGCCGATCGACCAGTGCGATTGCGATCTCGTTGCCGGTGACATTGGCCTTCAGGTATTCCAGCTGGAATGTACGATTCGCACTCCAGCCGGCGAACAGATGGGGCGACAGATACTGCGCGAGCAGCCGTTCCTCTTCGGTGTAGCGCCGCATGCCTTCCGAGCGATACAGCGACAGAAACACGAAGTGCCGTTCGGACGGCAGGTACACCGACGTGCAAAAGGCCTGACCGACACCGTGCTCGCCCATCAGCGTGTCGAGTCCGGGCGCCTCGCGGAAATGACTGCGGTCGTAGTTGACCGTGTACTTCGGTCGATCGCGGACTGCCTTGCCGAGAATGTCGTCGCCCTTCGTCTCTTCCCACAGCGGCACGAAGCCGGTGTGTAGATTGAAGCGATATGTGCTGTGCAGCAGGAAGCTTTCACCGCGCGGCTGCAGGATGCCCCACCACGCCTTGTCGAAACCGATGAGGGACTGGACCCGACTCAGCGCTGCAAGCTGGTACTGGTCCAGAGAATTGCTGTGCGCGAGCTCATGCAGATCGAGCACGGCATCGCTGAACTCCGTCAAATCGAACATCGTCCCTCCGAAGGCCGGCCGGTTCGAGACTCGCCACGATCGGATTGTGCGTGACTGAACCGGGTATCGCACCGCTGATCGCGCGACGGCAACGGTTCGGCCGGCGACTCAGTGCCGCACCTTTCGTGCCATTGCTTCCGACGGCGCTAGTAGGCTGATTGCAGAGTGGATTGACGCTCGGGATCCGCGCGATGGCGCGCCATCATGGATCCGAAGCCCCGGCCGCATGCTCGATGGCAGTGCAGCGCCATCGCGCGTCGCGATGGGGCTCAGCTTTCGTCGTGCTCGCCGTAGACGATGATCGACAGGAAACGGATCGGCACGTCGATCAGCTTTTCCGGACCGTGGGGCACGTTTCCGGAGAACGTCAGCGCATCGCCCGGTTGCAGCAGATACGTCGACTGCCCATGCCGGTACTCGATCTCGCCTTGCAGCATGTAGATGAACTCGGTGCCGGGGTGCTCGAAACTCTGGAAGATTTCGCTGCTGTCATCCATCGAGATCAGGAACGGCTCGAAGGTCTTGCGCGGACCCTTGTCGTAGGCCAGCAACTGATAGGTGTGACCGCGTTTGGTGCCGCGCCGGACGACGGCCATGCCGGCATCGCGCTTGATCAGCTGTGCACCGCTTTCCTTGCGGTCGTAGTCGCGGAACAGATGCGCCAGCGAAACACCGAGGACGGTCGCCAGCTTGGCCAGCGTGTCGAGGCTCGCGGACGCCTGACCATTCTCGATCTTAGACAGCATGCCGCGGCTGATCGACACTTCACCGGCAACATCGGCGATGGTCAGCTTCTGCTGAAGCCGCAGTTGCCGCGCCACCAGACCGATGTGCCGTTCGAGACGACGCTCGCCGCGGACCGGTGCGATTTCGGGACTTTCGTCCGCCTCGTCGCCGGCGCTGGCGGCCGCCGGATCCTGCTGCGAGAGGGGAGAGCTCATGGCGGACGCCCGTTCATGCGCGTGGAAGGCCGCGAATTATAGCGGCCGACTGCGCCGGGATCGCCGACGGCACCGCGGGGGTGTAACGCTTCCTCCTCCGCAGCCATTCATTCGTCATGCCCCGCCGTCCGTGGATGGCGCCGAGAACGCGGGCATCGTGCCCGCACCCTTGCGGAACATGAACACGAACGTCGCGTCGTCGTCGACGCGCTCGGCATCGCCGCCATCGGTGTGCAGATTGTTGCGGAAATAGCGCAGCACCGTCTGCGTCGCCTTGCTCGTCAGGGCCGGCTTGTAGATCCACGGGTCCGCATCGGGACGCACGCGGTGTTCGTCGAACAGCGCCCGCTCGGGCTGCGCGGCGACCCCCACGTACCAGTCGGAAAAGTCACCGCCGAGCCCTTTGATGTAGGCGAGGAACTCGTACTTGATCTGCTGAACGCTGAACACCTCTGCCATCGTCATCCGACTCCATAGGAAGAGGACTTTCGCACGTGTCGACGTGTCGAGGTCCGGAATGCGCCACATGGTTCAACAAAGATTCAACTTGAGCAACTCGGGCCAGGGCGGCGCCCACGGATCCGAAAGTTGAACCCTGTGAACTAAAAGTGCACGAACGCAGCAGCCGCACTGAAAACGTGCGCGCCGATCAGCGTCATCGTAGCTATTCATTCGATTAAACATGAGGTTATATCGATACAACGGGATGGTACGCATGTTGCACTAAGTGAAACACACGTGCTCATCAGGAAACTTTCGGGGCAGCCCGAACACCGGTTCACGGTGCGCGCCACGGTCGCCGCGAGTGCCGAAACAGCCGTGTTGGGAGGGTGCCCGCCCGCCGGATCACCGGTCGCGCCGGACATCGTCACAGTCGCTGTACTCCACCGCTTCGGTCCGCACGCGTCGGCGCGGTGTTTCCGTTTCATCCATCGAGGAGATCACGATGATATCCATCCCGCGAAAAGGGACTCCGGAGTACGACCGCCTCGTGCGCGAGCACGAGGCCTGCATGAAATCGATGAAAGGCGTCGCAGGCTGTTCCGTACTGATGTGCAAGACGCCCGGTGACACGACGGAGATCTCCGGCGGCATTCACGAAGATCTTCTGCTCAACCGCGTGCTGTTGCGCATGCGCACGCTGCCGGCCAAGAACAAGCTGGTCGTGATCTGCACCAAGCTGGAAAAAGAATGGCGCATCGGCCGGCTGTCCGGCATTCGCGGCGTCCCGCCGGTGTTCGTGGACGACCGCACATTCGACGACGAGCAGATGGTGCAACACGCCATCTTCCTGATGCGTCTGGACGAAATGGCCGAAACCGACGGCATGCCCGAGCACTTCCACGAAGGCTGGAAGCGGCGCAACGACAACTGGACGGCAACCTGATTCGCCATCCCCGCGCCCGAATCCAACCCCATCAGCACAGGAGATCCAATCAATGATGCGGCTCACTGGGTACGCCGACAAATTCGGCGTGCACCCCGGCGACACGATTCGCTTCTACGTCAACTGCGACGGACCCAAGGCCTACAAGGCCGAGGTCGTCCAGATGATCAACGGCGACACCAATCCGCGCGGCCCCGGCTTCATCGAGAAGGCGGTCAGCGCATCGATCAACGGCGAATACACCGGCCGCAAGCAGGTGATCCACAGCGGTTCGTACGGCTACGTGACGGACAAGCCGGCGCTGCGCGTGCAGAGCTTCACGCTGCAATGCTGGATCTGGCCGACGACGCCGAAGACGCACCCGAAGTACTGGAAGCACGGTCCGCAGGGACTGTTGACCAAGTGGTCGCCCGCGGATGGCGGTTACGGCCTGTTCATCAACGAAGCCGGCTGCCCGGAACTGCGCGTCAACGGCAAGACGCTCACCACCGGTGCGCCGCTGCGCGACCACGCGTGGCATTTCCTCGCGGCCACCTACGACGCGAAGACCGGTGAAGCCATCCTGTATCAGGAACCGCAACTCACCTATGCGCTCGATCCGGAGATTCCGCCGGCGAAGGCCGTGCTGTCCGAGAAGATCTCGCAATCGGCCATACCGTTCGTGATCGCCGGCTACGTCGGCAAGGCCGATGGCGGGCCCCTCGCGGCTTCGTCGCTGCCGAAGGGCGTCGAGATCGCCGGCAAGTACAACGGCAAGATCGACAGCCCGCGCGTCTGCAATCGTGCGCTGTCGCGGCTCGAGATCGAAACGATGAAGCTCGGTGGCCAGACCGGCATGGACGAACGACGCGGCAGCGGCCCCACGCCGAAGCTGTCGGAATGCCTCGTCGCCGCGTGGGATTTCGGTGTCGGCATCAACACGCTGACCTGCACGGACAAGGGACCTTATCTGTTCCACGCGAGTCTCGTGAACTGCCCCACCCGCGCGATGACCGGTTACAACTGGTCCGGTCACAACTTCGACTGGAAGCACGCGCCGGCCGAATACGGCGCGATCCACTTCCACGACGACGATGTGGATGATGCACGCTGGGATGCCGATGTCGTGTGGGAAGTCCCGAAGGATCTGAAGAGCGCGTGCTATGCGTTGAAGCTGACGACGCCCGACGACGATGAGGATTACATCCCGTTCTTCGTCGTACCGCAGGTGGGCCAGGAAACCGCGAAGATCGCGGTGATGATCCCGACCATCAGCTACATGGCCTACGCCAACGAGCACCTGGCCAACAACGCCGGCGGCGCGGAGCTGCTGGTGTACCGGGTGCCGATCATGCAGCACCAGAACATGTTCCTGTCGGAACACCGCGAGTACGGCGGCTCGATCTACGACACCCACACCGACGGCAGCGGCTTGTGCCTGTCGTCGCGGTTGCGTCCGATCCTCAGCATTCGCCCGAAGTACGACCACTTCCTGTCGCAATCGCCGTGGCAGTATCCGGCCGACCTGCACCTGATCTACTGGCTCGAAGTGAACGGCTACAAGTACGACGTGATCACCGACGAGGACGTCAACTACGACGGCCTGGCGCGGCTGCAGAACTACAACGTCGTCATCACCGGCTCCCATCCGGAGCACAACTCCGGCCCGCAACTCGACGCTCTGCACAACTACACGCAGCAAGGCGGTCGCCTGATGTACATGGGCGCGGACGGTTGGTACTGGGTGCACTCGTACCACCCGGGCTACGACCACCTCGGTCGCGGCATCGTCACCGAAATGCGTCGTTGCGAATCCGGCATCCGGACCTGGCGCGCCGATCCGGGCGAGTACTACCACCAGTCCACCGGTGAGCTGGGCGGCATGTGGCGGTATCGCGGCCGCTATCTGCACACCGTTGCCGGTACCGGCATGTCGTCGGAAGGCTTCGACATCTCGACCTACTACTCCCGTACACCGGAGAGCAACGACCCCCGGGTGTCGTGGGCGTTCGAAGGCATCGAGCAGGATGCGAAGCTCGGCAACTTCGGTCTCGTCGGTGGCGGCGCGGCCGGCACCGAGCTCGACATCGTCGACACCATGCTGGGTTCTCCGCCGCACACGCTGGTCGTCGCGACGTCGGCCGGACGGCACACCGAAGGCTATCTGCTGGTCATGGAAGACTATGGCTTCAACCAGCAGGGTCTCGACGGTACGCAGCATCCTCGCGTCCGTTCCGACATCGCGTATCACGAGACTCCCAACGGCGGCGCCTGCTTCGCGTTCAGTTCCATCGCGTTCTGCGGTTCGCTGCCGTGGAACAACGGCGATCCGGCGAAGAACAACATCTCCCGTCTCGTGAAGAACGTGCTGGACCGGTTCATGGCGGATGGACCGCTGCCGCCGCCGCCGAAGGACAGCTTCATCCATCGGGGACGCGCGGACTACGATCCGCCCGGCAACAAGGTGTCGAACGTTCGCGGCTAGCGGTCGTTCGATGTCGGCGACGACGGTCCGGAACATCGGACCGTCATCCTGCTGCGGGAAGGCACCGTTTGCCTTCCCGCGGTTTCGCTGGAGACCTGCATGAGACCCCAACCCCTGCTCGGATTCCACGACGGCGCCCAGGATCTCACCGATCCGGCGTTCTACCGCGACGCGCTGGCTCCGTTCCCCGATGGGCGGATGCTGCCGCGATCAGCGTATCGCGTGAAAGCCTTCGCCGATCTGGAGGACGAGAAGATCTGGACCCGCCGCTGGATCTGCGTCGGCCACGCATCGGCCATTCCGAACACCGGCGATCTGCTGCCGTTCACGGTCGGCAACCACGGCATCCACGTTCGCCGCGACGAAGACGGCGGCCTGTCCGCGTGGTTCAATTTCGCACAGCACGGCGGCTGCCGCTTCGTACCGCGGCAATGTCAGACCGGTCGCAAGACCAGTTGCTTCTACACGTCGTGCGGCCACTCCCGCGATCGCGATGTGCTGCGGGCGGAAGCCGACGGCAGCGATACCACCGAGATGTACATGTACCGCGGGATCAACCCGCTCAAACTGCTGCCGGTACGGCTGTACACGATCGGTTCGCTGTTGTTCGTGAATCTCGACGCCACGGCGGCTCTGCCGCAGGCGTTCCCCGAGATCGTCGAGTCGCTGTTGCGGCGGCTGTTCGAGCCGAATCGGCCATCGGTCGGCCGGTTCCAGGTGGACAACGCCGCCAACTGGAAGCTGCGCTTTCGCGACGCGATCGCTGCCGGGCACGCAACCGCATCGACCCACGTCGAACAGCCTCCGCACGGCGCCGTCTTCTGGGCTCGTTCGATCCGGACCAACGACGCGACGATCGCGGTCACGCACGGCCTGTCGGCGCTCGAATCCATCGGCGCACCCGGAACATCGACGATCGCGGGGTTCCTTCCCAACCTGCTGGTGCGCGTGGAAGACGGCCTCGTCGTGACGACGCTGTTGAAGTCGGTCGGGCTGACCGAGACTTCCGAAACCAGCGATGTGTTCCGGCTGGACGCCGACGCCACGCCGGCCGACGAGGAATTGCTGGTGCGCGGGCGTGCGCTGGTGCAACGCGAAGCAGCCGCCACCGCCCGGTTCCAGGTCGATCTCGCCGGCGCCGAGAACCCGTCACCGTTCCTGCCGCAACGGGTCGATGCCGAGCCGTCACCGCCGGAGACCGATCCGCTGGCACTGGACTTCCAGCATCGGCTGATCGACTGCCTGCTGGAGCGGCACGAGTATGTCGACCGGCCGCTCTTCTCCAATCCCGGGCGCGCGCTGAATGCCGGCGTCAACTCGGGCACGTTCTAGAAGCATGCCGAACGCGTATCCGATGCGCAGCCATCCATCGCCGGGCGCGTTCGCCCTTTCGTCCATCCACCGCAACCGGAGTCTTCACCGATGCCCTCTTCATTGAACCCCGCCGGACTGGATCCGGCCGCCGTGAAGGCAGGCTACGAGCACTACCGCCGTGGCGACTTCGCCGCCGCCTACCAATGCTGGCTGCCGGCGGCCGAAGCCGGCGATGCCGAAGCGCAGGCCTGGATCGGCACGCTGCACGAATGCGGCGAAGGTGTCGTGCAAAGCTATGCGGAAGCCTTCCGCTGGTATCTCCAATCCGCCGAAGCCGGCAACATCCTCGCGCAGAACAATGTCGGCGCGATGTACGGCATGGGCCGCGGCGTTGCGCGCGACGATCTGAAGGCCGCCGAATGGCTGGAACGCGCAGCGACCCAGGGCGATACCAATGCCATGTTCAACCTGGCCGTGTTCCATGCCAAGGGCCGCGGCGTCGCGGTCGACATGGCACGCGCGGTGGAGTGGTACACGCGCGCATCGCATCTGGGGCATGCGCCTTCGCAGGCGCGGCTCGGCTATCTGTACTGCGGCAACGACGGTGTCGCGAAGGACCGGATCAGCGCCTTCGTGTGGTTGTCGCTGGCCGGCAATCACGGCGCCGGCAACGCGCTGAATGCCCTCGAACCCATCGTGGACCAGATGTCCGTCGAGGAGAAGGAAGCCGCCCATCGGCGGCTCGCCGCGTTCCGACCGGCCGCCATCGGCACGTCGGCCCAACGCGCATCCGCCTAGGGAAACACCGGAGCGCGCACGTGCGTCAGGTTTGACCCGTCTCGCCGTAGACGATGATGGACAGCATGCGGATGGGTGTCTGCAGCAGTTTTTCCGGACCGTGGGGCACTTCGCCACGGAACGTCAGCGAGTCACCGGGCTGCAGCAGATAGGTCTGCTGACCGTGCCGGTACTCGATGACGCCCTCCAGGATGTGGATGAACTCGGTGCCCGGGTGCTCGAAGCTCGGAAACACTTCGCTGGCGTCGTCCATCAAGACCAGGAACGGCTCGAAGGTCTTCTGCGGGCCCTTGTCGTAGGCGAGCAGTTGATACGTGTGTCCCCGTTTCGTGCCTCGCCGGACCACCTGCATGCCGTCACCCTGATGCACGTGTTGCGCACCGCCGGTCGGCAGATCGTAGTTCGCGAACAACCGGGCGAGCGAAATGCCCAGTGCTGCCGACAGTTTTGCCAGCGTGTCGAGCCCGGTCGACACCTGGCCGTTCTCGATCTTCGACAACATCCCGCGACTGATGCGCGCCTGCTCCGCCACGTCGGAGATGGTCAGCCGCTGTTGCCGGCGCTGTTCGCGGATCACGCCTCCGATGGCCCGTTCGAGGGCGCGCTCGCCGGCATCACGCCCGGTCGCGACTTCGGCTTCGTCATCGGGCACCGGCTCGGCCGGTCGCTGCGGCGCCCGCAGCGACTTCGCCGCCGGTACCGGCTCCGGCCGCACCTTGCGGCGGCCGTCGGTCTTGGTACGAATCGGTCCCTTGGCCACGATCGCTCCGCGGTTCAGTCGGGTGCGCCGCCGGGCGACGTCGCCGCCCCGTCGTCGTAGCGCGCGAGCCATTCCAGCGCCATGTCACGGTAGCGCGTGAGACCCTTGTAGTCGACCAGTTGCTGCGGCAAGGACCGCAGCACCCGCGGCAACCGGCGACCCCATTTCGGCACGGTGACCAGGTCCTCGAGGCTGATCAGGTAGCAGCGGATCGGAAACACGATCGCATTGCTGCGCGGCAGCCGCCAGAAGCTCTGCAGCTCGACGCGCAGGTGCAGCTTGCGGCCGATGTTGTCGGGCGTCAGCGAGAGCCGGTCGGGACCCCAGCTCGGGTAACGTTCCGGCGACGTATCGAGCCGCGGATTGACGGTCATGGTCCAGTTGAGCCGGCGCACCGGCGAGCCGACCCGCAGTTCGAGCAGGTACTTCAACGCCCGCTCGAACACGCCCATCTCGTGGGCCAGCGGCACCGGACCGTGCCATTCGAAGAAGTTCATGCCGATGTCGAAATCGAGCGACCAGTCGGCCTGCGTCGTGATCATCCCGGCATCCATCCAAAGATTGCCGTCGCGGTGATCGAGCAGCGCGAAGTCGCCCTGGGACTGCCGCGTGACGTATTCCATGGGCTCGCACGGCAGCGTCAACGCATCGCCGAACACGAACCGCTGATCGAGTCCGAGCGGCCGGTTGATCCAGTGCCAGCGGTCACCGTCGCGAGTCAGTGCGAAGTGCTCGGGGTAGTCCCGCGCCATCGCCGTCATCAACAGTTCCAGCAGATCCCATTGCGCGGTCATCATGTGCGGCAGCGCCTGGCAGCGCAGCGGATCCTCGCGCAGCACCAGCGCGCGATCGCGCATCTCGGACACGTAGTGCTCGTCCACGTCGATCGGAAACTCGTAGACGGAGCCTTTCGGCCCGGGCACGTGGGGCTCGATGTTGACCGCGTACATGTACCGGTCCTCGTGGAACGGGAACGGGAAGCGCCGGATCGCGTGGGGACTGTTGCGGAACGTGAAGTCGTCCCGGAACGTCTCTTCGTTGAATGCCAGTTCCATGAATCTCTCCGGTGGGGCCGTTCAAAGGTCGAGCACGAGCTCGCGCCCGTCGAAGCGGGATACGCACGGCATGATCTTGCGCCCGGCCGCGCGGTCGGCGGTGGTCAGCCAATGGTCATGATGCTGCAGCCGACCATCACAGCCGAGCACCGCGGTTTCGCATTGTCCGCACGCACCGCCCCGACACAGATACGGCACTTCGACACCGGCGGCCTCGATCGCTTCGAGCAGGCTTTCGTGCTCGCCGACGTAGACGCGCAGGCCGGCACGCTGCAGATACACGTCGAAGGGCGTGCCCGACGGCGGCGCCGCGAAATGTTCCGCGTGCAGATTGTGCCCGGGCCAGCCGGCCGCCCGGGCCGCCTCGAGCGTCGCGTCGATCAACGGCGTCGGGCCGCAAACGTACAGGTGGGTTCCCAGCGGCTGACTCGCCACGAGTTGCGTGACATCGAGCCGCTCCCCCTTCGACGCACAGTAGAAGCGCACATGGCCGGGAAAGCAGCGTTCGAGCGCTTCGCGGTAGGCGCCGCGTTCCGGGCTACGGATGCAGTAGTGCAGCTCGAACGGCCGACCTTCGGCCGACAACTGGGCCATCTGCGCCAGGAACGGCGTGATGCCGATGCCGCCGGCCACCAGCACGTGCTTGCGGGCGCGCCAGTCCAGCATGAACAGATTCACCGGCGCACTGACGGCGAGCGTATCGCCGACCCGGACGCGATCGTGCATGAACACCGAACCGCCGCGGGACACTTCGGCCCGTTGCACGCTGATCTCGTAGTCGCCGTCGTGCAGCGGAGAACTCGTCAGCGAATACGGGTTGCGGCGAACGACGCCGCCATCGCGCATCTCGACGACGATGTGCGCCCCGCCCGAGTATCGCGGCAGCGGCGAAGCGTCGGTCGCGGCGAGGCGGAACCGCTTGACGAACGGCGTGACCGGAACGATCTCGGCGACGCGCACGGGACTGGAACGGGGGCGGATGCTCATCGGTACAGCTCCTCGGCCGGCGGCCGATCACCCGGCTTCTCGGCATCGATCATGACGCCCTGGAAAGCGCCGATGCGGCGCGAATAATGATCGCGCACGAACAGGTGCCGTCCGCAATGGGCGCAGGGCACGATGCTCATCGTCACCGACTCGGTGATGCCCTTGCAGTGCACGCATTGCACGCGGCGCGCCAGCGAACCGCGATGCTCGGTCCGCACACCGGCATGATCGACGCCGAACTCGCCGGCGACCCGGATGCCTTCGCCGATCAACGGTTCGGTGCCGGCCAGATAGAGCTGCGTTCCCATCCGCGCCGCACCGAGCAACGCCCGCAGCCGGGGCAGCATCGCCGGCACCGTCGGCGATTCGTGCCACGAGAACGGCGCCAATGCGGCCAGCTTCGCGCCGTGGTCCTGCGCGGCCGAACCGCCCGGTACGTACAGTATGTGCGTCCGTGCCCAGAAGCCGTCCGGCGCGTCAGCCACCATGTCCAGTACCGCGAGCGCACCTTCGGCGTCGGCCACCATGATGTTCGACCGCGCCTGCGGATTCGACGTCAGCCGGCCGTAGACCGGCCGGCTCTTGATACCGGATGCCAACATGTTCGCGACCTCTTCTACGACTGCCCCTTGCCGACGACGGTACGCTTCCTCTTCTCCGGATCGTCGAACGGAATCGAATGGGCGATCGCGGACGCCTGCACCGACTTGCCGCGCACGTCGAGCCGGGTGCCATGCACGGCGTACTTCGGATCGAACCGCGCCAGGGCCATGGATTTTCCGGTCAGCTTGGACACCATGCCGCAGGTGATCACGCCCACCTGGCGCCCGTCGGCCCACAACGTGTCACCGCCATCGGTCGGCGCGTCCGCATCGACCAGCACGCCGAAGATCTTCATGCGTTCCTTGCCCTTCAGCGCGTAGTGCCGATCGGCGCCACGAAAACCCGTCTTGCCGGGACTCACCGTGAAATCGAGACCGAGCTCCCACAGCGAATCACCATCCACCGAGTCAGGCGTCGCATAGGGATACATCAACGAGTTGTCGTACGGATAGAACAGCAGGTACGACTCGACGCGCAGCATGTCGAGCACCGTGAAGCGGCACGGAATAATGCCGAACGCCTTGCCCTCCTCGAGGATCGTGTCCCACAGGAACACGGCGTCCTTCGCGCCGACGAAGATCTCGTAGCCGCGCTCGCCGGTGTAGCCGGTCCGCGAGATCATCACGTGGCGACCGAACAGCGTCGTCTGCAGATGATGGAAATACTTCAGGTCGTGGATGCCCGGCACGTGCCCGGCGAGGAACTCGACCGCCAGCGGCCCTTGCAACGAAAGATCGTGCAGATCGTCGTCGAAGCGGATCGACACATCCTTGCCGACGGCGGATCGCGCGATCTCTTCCTGCCCGGTGCCACTGCCGTGCACGACCAGCCACGAATTCGGCGACAGGCGATAGCAGATGCAGTCTTCGGTGAAGTATCCGGCATCGTTCAGCATGGCCGCATAGACCGACTTGCCCGGATACACCTTCGACAGATCGCGGGTCGTGGCGTGGGTCAACACGGCCGTGGCGTCGGGACCGGTGACGTGCACTTTCTTCAGTCCGCTCACGTCCATCAGGCCCGCCCTGGTGCGGATCGCGATGTGTTCGGCGTACATGTCCTTGTCGTAGGTCCACGCCGTACCCATGCCGTTCCAGTCTTCGAGCCGCGAGCCGAGAGCGCGATGGCGATCGGCCAGTACCGAGGTGCGCCAGGATGTGGTCATGTCTGTGGGTCTCCGTCGTCGGGGTATGGGTTCGATGCGGGCGCCGGGATCAGGCGCGGACGCGCTTCTTGTCCGGGTCGTAGTGCGGAAACGGCTCGACCGTGCAGTCGAGACGCTTCTGGTGTCCGTCGAGCTTGCCGATCTCGAGCGCGGTGCCCGGTTCGACGTGGACGATATCCACCCGCGCCAGCGCGATCGTGCGATTCAGGATCGGTGAGTGCATGCCGCTGGTGACGACACCGATCTGTGCCCGCCCGGCGCATACCGGATCGCCGTGCACCGGCACGTCGCGTCCTTCGACGGCGAGGCCGACCAACCGGCGCTGCGGATGGGCCGCGCGCCGCTGCAGCGCTTCGCGACCGACGAAGTCGGCGCGCTTCGTGGCCAGCGGCACCGTGAAACCGATGCCGGCCTCGAACGGATCCGTCTGATCGCAAAACTCGTAGCCGGCAAACACGAGTCCTGCTTCGATGCGCAGCAGGTCGAGCGCCTCGAGGCCCAGCGGCGCGATGCCCAACGGCGCGCCCGCGGCGAACACCGTGTCCCATATCGGCGTCGCGTCCTTCGGGTGGCACCAGATCTCATAGCCGAGCTCGCCGGTATATCCAGTGCGCGACACCACCACCGCCGGCCCGGTCGGACCGCCGACCCTTGCGATCGCGAAGCGAAACCACTTCAGTTCGCCGATCGACGGTTGCGTCGGCGCGGTGAACAGCATGCCGTCGAGCAACTCGCGGCTGCGCGGTCCTTGCACGCTCAGGTTGTGCAGTTGGTCGGTGGACGAGCGTACCCAGGCACGGAAGCCCTTTTCTTCGGCAAGCCGACGCAACCACAGCCCGCAGTACGGATCACCGCAGACGAAGCGGAAGTTGTGCGGCCCGAGCCGGAACACGGTGGCGTCGTCGAGCATGCCGCCATGCGGATGGCAGACGGCGGTGTAGACCACTTGCCCGACGGCCAGCCGCGTGATGTCGCGGGTCACCGCGAAATCGAGCAGTGCTTCAGCGTCGGGACCCAGCACTTCGAACTTGCGCAGCGGTGACAGATCCACGGCCGCGACCTTCTCGCGGCATGCCCAGTACTCCGCGATCGCACCTTCGCTGGCATAGGACGCCGGCAACCAGTAGCCGCGATACTCGGTCATGCGGCGCGACAGCGGCGCGGTGCGGGCATGGAAGGCCGTCTGCTGCGTCAGAACCGGCGGGCTGTCGGGTGTCACGCGCATGGCGATGGCTCGCGGAAAGTGATGCTCGGCCGGATAGACACGGACCTGGATGTCGGTCGGGTTCCAGCCGTTGGCGGGGTCGATGTCGTCGGGACAGGCAGACGACGCGCAGACCAGATCGGACAGCGCGCGCATCAGTACGTAGTCGCCCGGACGCGACCACGGCTCGTCGAGCCCGATGCGGTCGTCCGCGACGGTCGTGTTGTAGAAGAAGTTGATGGCCGGCCAGCCCGGGCGGCTCGCGATGCCGAACGGGGCGAGCACCTGGTTGAAGTTCTCCGAGCAGTTGGCGTGGCCCGGATATCCCATGTCGTCGTAGTACCTGGCCGTGCAGGCCAGCGCGAACGTGTCGTGCCGCCCGCAGGTGTCCTGCACGACTTCGAGCATCGGGCGCATCCGTGCGTCGAAGAACTTCGACGCGAGCCCCGGCCCGGGATAGCTGCGGCCGGTCAGCGTGCGCGTCACGGTGGCATCGAGCCCCACTTCGACGCCCTGCTCCAGCTGCCACGCATCGAATGCGAGGAAATCGGAGCACTCGCGCCCTTCGATGTCCACCACCTGGATCCATTCGCCGGCGGCCACGCGATAGGCCTGCGCTGTACCGTGGGCGATCCGGAAATCGAGCCGCGGCGGCGCCAGCGGCGCCGGCGCCTCGACCCGTACCACCGCCGCTGCGCGACGGACGATGCGGATCGCATAGTCCGTGGCGCGCACCGGCGATTCGATCGACGGCGTCTGCGGCGGGATCGCCACGATGCACAGCAGAGGCTCCGCGACCTGCGCCTGCAGCACTTCACCCGGCAGTTGCTGCGCGCCGGACAGCGCGATGGCACCGGCTGCCAGCAGATCGCGACCTACGCATCGCGGATCGGATAGCGGTTCGAAGCCGCACGCGGCGCAGATCGCGGGCAGCGTGCCGCGGCCTTGCGGTACGCGACCGAGCGCCGCCGCGCCATCACCGGCGGCGGACAGCGCGAACAGCCACGCGCCCTGGCCACCTTCGACATCGACGATCGACAGCACGTCACCGGCCTGCAGGGTGATCACTCGACATGCGCCTCCCGGCACCCGCAGTTCCGTGGCATCCGGCACGGCGGCCGGACCGGGGGAAGCCGACATTGCGACGGCGTCGATCATGGCGCTGCCACCGGATGCTCGTCCGCGATGGCGCGGTAGTGGCTGCGGAAGTACAGCAGCGGCAGACCGTCGGGGTCGAAGCCGAAATCCACCACCCGCCCCACCACGATCACGTGATCGCCGCCGTCGTGCTGCACGTGGGGCAGGCACTCGAAGGTGGCCAGCACGTCGTCCAGCAGGGGCACGCCCCGGGCGCTGCGGCGGAACGCCACCGCGTCCCACTTGTCGGCCCCGGCGCTGGCGAAGCGGTGGGACAGATCGCGCTGGTCGTCGCGCAGGATGTTGATGCCGAAACCGCGGCAGCCCAGCAGGGGGGCACAGCTCCAGGCCCGGCGCGACAGGCTGAACAGGATCAGCGGCGGTTCCAGGGACACGGTGTTGAAGGAGTTGGCCGTGACCCCGATGAGCCCGGCCGTGTCGTGCTCGGCCGTGATCACGGTGACGCCGGT
>JAHCKV010000010.1 GCA_026125595.1 Burkholderiales bacterium
CTGACCCTGCCGCCTCTGCTGGGCGCCTGCAGCTCCTTCGGCCCGCACACGATCGCGCGCGACCGGTTCGATTACCAGGATGCCCTGGGCCGTTCGATGCAGGAGCAGTTCCTGGCCAATCTGGTCAAGATGCGCTACGGCGACGCGCCGGTGTTCCTCGACGTGGCGTCGGTGATCAACTCCTATTCCATCGAAGGCGAGGTGGCCCTCAACGGCGGCAGCGAAGCCGGCTTCAGCCGCAATTTCTTCGGCGGCACCGCCCGCTACGGCGATCGCCCGACGATCACGTACAACCCGATCCAGGGCGATGCGTTCGCGCGCAGCATCCTGCAGCCGCTGCCGCCGGCCGTCGTGTTCACGTTCGTGCAGAGCGGTTACCAGATCGACTACGTGCTGCGGCTGACGGCCCGGTCGGTGAACGGCATCCACAACAGCAACTACGTGGGCACCCGGCGTATCGAGGCGGATCCGGCCTTCCATCCGCTGATGAACGCGCTGCACCGGATCCAGACATCGAACACGGTCGCGCTGTATCTGGAAAATCGCGAGGGCTCGACCGATCCCGGGCTGTACTTCGACATCCCGTTCAGCGCCGGCGACTATCAGGACGAACTGCAGTTGGTCATCCAGACGCTGGGGCTCGATCCGCGCGCCCCACGCTATGCGTTGCGCTACGGCGTCGCGGCGGAGAACCCGCAGGAGATCGCGATGCTGACGCGCTCGCTGTTCGAGGTGTTCGTCGACGTGGCGTCGACCATCGATGTTCCGGCAGAACATGTGGCGGCCCGCCGGGTCGTCGCGACATCGCCCGAGCAAGGGCTGCAGAACCCGGATCTGCCGCCGGAGCGGTTCGCCAAGCCGCTGATCGGCATCCATTCGAGCCGCGAGCGACCCGACGATGCGGCCGTTGCGATCCGCTACCGCGGCTGGTGGTTCCATATCGCCGACAACGACGTGCGCTCGAAGCGGCTGTTCGGCTTCCTGCTGTTGCTGTTCGGGCTCGCCGACGGCCGCGACACCGCCCGCGGGCCGATCGTCACGGTGCCGACGCGCTGACGCGCCGGCGACGTGTGTCGGGCGCTGCTCCAGTCCCCGTTACGCCCAGGCTTTCGTCAGCAGCTGCTTGACCGGTTCACCCCCGATGGTCCCGGCGGTGTCGAGCAGAATCGGCTTGAACTTGTCGATCAGCGTCGGATTCATGCCGAGCTTCCAGAACGCGGATTGCACGGCCGCCGGACTGTTGATCAGCAGATCCTGTCCGAGCGCCGTCTTGGCCAGATCGATATAGCGGCCGGTGCCGGGAATCGACGCGGCGACCTTCGAGAAATCCGCGGGCGGCAGTTTTTCGCGTGCGAGCGCGAGCAACGAGCCGGCACCGGCGCCGGCCTGCTGGGGCGTCACGCCCAGTTGCTCGGCGAGACGGGTCATGAGGCTGTCGCCGCCCTTGGGCAGCGTGTCGCAAGCGGAGAGGGTGAAGGCGGCCAGTGCGGCGCCGAGGCAGGAACGTCGATTCATCGAGGGCATCTCCGGACAGGTTGCGAGGTGATCCGGTCGATCGAACCCATGGGACGCAACCGGAAGAGGACATCACCCCGCGGAGCCTCGATTGTAGGCCGGCAACCGGGCGGCGAGCCGTGCCACGCCGCAGCGCGGGCACCGCTCTCAGCGCCACTGATCGACCCAGCGGACCGCGATGCGATCCGACGTGTCGCGAACGATCCGCTCCGGAATCCGCACTTCGAATCCTTCCGGCGTCCGCGAAAGACCCGGCATCTCGGCATCGCCGAGCCGGCACACGCCCCACGGATTGCTGCTGCCGCGGCTCCCGGCGGCCAGCGTGCATTCGAAGGTCCCGCGGGACGATTCCACCGTCAGGCTTTCGATCACGGTGAAGCCGCGCATCCGCAACAACACGGTCCACGGGCCCGACGACGGCAGCGAAAACTCCAACGCCCCGATGCCGCGTACGCGGTCGACGGTGATCACGGTCGAATCGGCGAACGAGGTCAGTGCCAGCCTGTCCCCGCCCGGTTGGGTCGTGACCGGCGTGGTGACGCCCGGCACCCGGTCCGCGACGGAGGCCAGCCGTAGCGGTGCGTCGGCATCGGCACGGGACGCGCCGCTACCGGCCAGCATCAACCCGACAAGCACGCCGGCGACCGCGCTCGTTCGCCGCCCGCCGCCGGATGCCGGCATGACCCATCGCCGGCTTCGGTAGACTCCGCCCAGCGCCAACGCCACTACCCTCGGAAGATCTGCCATGGAGTTCATGCTCCTCGCGTTTCCCGCTCTGCTGTCGATCATCAACCCGCTCGGCGGCGCCTTCATTTTTCTCGGGGCCACCGGCAATGTGTCCCACGACATGCGCGAGCACCTGGCCAAATGGGTGGCGATCCACGGATTCCTGCTGCTGAACGTGTCGCTCTACATGGGTGCCTACGTACTGGAATTCTTCGGCATCTCGATGCCCATTCTGCGCGTGGCCGGCGGCATTGTGATCACGGCCAGTGGCTGGAATCTGTTGCACAGCGACGAGAAGCCGGACCCGACCGTGGCCGTCGAACTGGCCGGCGACCGGCCTCCCAGCCAGATGGCGTTTTATCCGTTGACGATGCCGCTGACGACGGGGCCCGGCACGATCTCGGTGGCGATCTCGCTCGGCACCAACCATCGCAAACAGGGGCTGGAGGGTCTGCTCACGTTCGTGCTCGCGGCGAGCCTGACGACGGCAACGATCTGTCTGCTGATCTACGTGATGTATCGCTCTTCGGATCGGATCGCGGGCGCGATCGGCCCGACGGGCACGACGATTCTGTTGCGACTATCGGCTTTCCTGCTGTTCTGCATCGGGATCCAGGTGTTCTGGAACGGTCTGCACGAACTGCTCGGAACGCTGTTCATCGACGCCAACGCGCGGACCTGAGGTTCAGGAGACGCGCAAGCCACCCGAGTCGCCGACCAGCACCGGCTCCAGCACGTCGGACACCGTCTCCCGATCGAGATCCTTCCAGCGCCCGTCACTCCAGACACCGGGCACAGCCACCACCGACAGCGCGCCGGCTCGACGCAACAACTTGATCGTGCGGTCTTGCTGCAGCGGATCGACAACCCGCGCAGCGATTGCGACAGCCGGACCGGCGGAACCGGCTTGACCGTGCCGTGGCCGGCGCGACAGATTCGGTGCGAGTCCGACACCGAGCCCGACCACGGCGCCGACGACGATCAACCACGGCGAGCCCGCCGTCCACGCCACCAGCAACACGCTTGCCGCGAGGCCCGCCAGCAGTCCGACCACGGCCCCGGCTTTCGCCCCCACCAAGGGCGACTGCGACGCATCGGCGAGTGGATGATCCGCCTGCAGATGCAGGATCGCCAGATCCGAAGGGGCGAAACCCTTCGAGAAACAATCGGTCCGCGCCGCCCGCGCGTCGATCAACGATCGAAATCGTCCCACCACGATGGAATCCATGATGTCGTCTCCTGCCCAGTGCGATCGAAGTCACGCCTTTCCGCGCAACACCCTGCCCCCGACTGACTACCGCCCGGGCGCGTGTTCGATCGATCAGTCCGTCGCGCCGCTCGCTGTCGCCGGTTGCAGCAGTGCCGGGTTGGCCGGCGGCACATTGCCGCCTTCACCTTCCCACCGGTTGAGTTCGATCGGCTTGTCGGTCGACTGCGTGCGGGCCTTGCGACCTTGCTGCATGAGCAAAGCGGCCACGACTGCGCCGAGCGCGACCGCCAAACCGCCGGCAATCCATTTGTACGATGGGGTCATGACATTTCCCTCGAGGGACAGTGGGGGGATGAATCAGCTCTTCGGCTGGACAGTAAGCCGGTTGTCGACCGACACCACACCGTCGACCGCGCGGGCGATATCGGTGGCCCGGTCCTTCGCCGCGTCGCTCGGCGCAGTGCCCGACAGCGACACGACGCCGTCGCGCGTGTCGACATCGATGCGCAGCGCGCTCAGATCGGCATCCTTGACCAGGCCTGCGGAAACGGAGGCGGTGATCGCCGCATCCTTTGCCGCATCCTTCACTTCGCGTCCGCCGGCGGCGAGCTTGTCACCGACTTCACCCATGGTTTCGCGAGCTTCGGCGGCGCCTTCCTTCGCGTCGGACTTCAGTTCCGCCGCCTGCTGCTGCGTCGACGCCACGGCGGAATCCAGTTGTTGGCCGGGCGTCTTGCCATCGTCGGATTGCCCGCAGGCGGCCAGCGCCGCAGCCAGGATGACGAGAGTCGCCGCGGATGTGAGCGTGTTCATGGCGGGTTTCTTCATGGCATGTTCCTCGTTGGACAGAACGCGGTTGCGTTCGACATACGCCGCCGGTCCGGCGGCGCCGGGATTTCAGCGCGAGGTCGTCGGCTCCGTACCCATCGGCGCGGTCGCGGCGCGATGAATCCAGACCAGTTCATCGATCTCTTCCTTCATCGAACGGAATTCCCGTTCACGAACCGGAAGAAACGACCCGGCGTGGGCGAGCAGCGCAAATCGCTCCATCGTACGGGTGCTGCGCGGTGCGGTTTGCGAATCACCATTCGCCAGCGTCGCGGGATCGACCGTCCCCGCATGGGCGGCGGACAACCCCAGCACCAGGCCCATGGCCGTCACTTCCAACCACCTCGTCCGGCAGCGCATCTTTCGGTCTCCTGTCGTGCCTATCGAGCCCGTCGCACGTTCGAAACACGTGCGCAGCGGACAGCACGAAGCGTAGGGTCCGCGTGGACCGGATGCAGTCGGCAGTCAGGCAGCACGCTGTCGGAGTTGCTCCTACATCGATCCGTGATGGCGCGGCGACCCGGGCGGGCCGCGACGCGTCACATCCAATCGGACAGCGAGATGCCGATGCCGAGGACGTCCTGACGGTAGTTGTAGTCGATCATCGTTTCACCGTAACCGGTGAAGAACTGCAGGTAGCCCTTCAGATTGCGGTACAGCGGAAACCGCCAGTCCAGTTGAAGCGCGCCGCGGTTGTTGCTGGACTTCAGGTTGTTGCGAACCAGCGCCGCGAACGAATGATGACCGGCCTGGTAGACGGCGAGCACGTCGCCGTAGCCCATGTAGTCGCTGATGTCACGGTTGTCACGGCTGTTGCCGCCGGTCAGTTCGTACCAGGGTCGCACCATGACGGCGAAGTTGCCGCGTTCCAGGCCGAACTGCGCATAGACGCGGTTCCAGCCGCGGGACAGCGGACCGCCGCGGCCATTGCTCTGGTGCACGAGGCCGAAATTGACGAAGCGCATGCGCAAGCCGAGCACATCGCGATCGGTATGCAGCACCGCCATCACCTCGGGTTCGTAGTTGCTTTCGCGGAACGGCGCGGATTCCGCGTAGACCTGCCAGTTGGACTGCTGGGTGTAGGCGGCCCAGAGGTCGAGCCGGCCGCCGGCCAGCCCTTGTGCGAGCTTCGACTTGAACGAGAACTGGTACTTGGCCTCGTTCGGATTCAGATCGGTGCCGCCGGCCGCCATGGTCTGGCCGTGATCCGGAGACTGCGGGTTCTGGTTGATGCCCGTGCTGCCGCGCCACGGCAGCAGGTAGTTGGGCTTGTGCGTGCGCAATCGCAGCACACCGTAGCGGGTGTCGTCATCGAGCTCCCACTTCACCGCCAACGGCGACGCGTCGGGCGAGAACTCCCGCGTATAGGCGACGAAATCGCCAGCCTGGTGGCGATCTCTCGTCGTCCGATCCGGCACCGCGGCAGGTTTGGCCACCGGCACGACTTCCGGACCCGGCGTGCGCTGACGCCCGGCGATCTGGTCGTAACAGCGCAGTCGCGCGTCGTCGTCATCGACACGTGCGCATTCGACGAGATCCTGCGCGATTCCCGGCACCGGCACCATGCCGGCCAACAGCAGACACCACCACATCCGCACGGTCGACCTCGACGTCATTCGACCAATTCGATACGCCCGTCACGAATCCGCACCCGTTCTCCGACCAACAAATCGGACGCACCCGGATCTTCGATCCGCGTGAAGCTGCCATCATCGAGACGGACGATGACCTCGTAGGTCATCTGCTGCAGCGAATCGACGTAGCGGCGACTGCCGCGCGCGCCGACGAACGGTTCGCGCTCCCCGCTGCCGAACGTGAAGCCGATACGCGGACCCACGATGAGATTGGACGCAGATCCGGGATTCCGGTAGGCCGGGCTGTCGGTGGGATCGGGAGTCGCGACCGATCGCTGCGACTGGATCTCGCGCACGGCCCGCACGACGCCGCAGTTCTCGCAGCCCGCGCTTTTCCGGGATACGGTGTCCTGCCCGATGGCCGGCCCCGTCAACGCGCAGGCCACCCCGAAGCCCATCAGCAGCCGCATCGTGCTCATTCCGGGATCCGGTTCAGGTAATACAGCGCATTCAGCAACACGCCCGGCTTGCCCAGCGGTCCCAGCCAGTGGTCGTAGACCTTCATGATCTCGCCGGTGCGGAACAGTTCCGCGAGGGTCCGGTTCACGGCCAGCCGCAGCGCCGGATCGTCCGGTCGCAACGCCAGCGCATAGGGTTCGACCGAGAAATCTTCCTCGATGATGCGGAACGTGTTCGCCCCCTGCGCTTCGAGAGCCAGCCCGATCAACTTCACACGATCGCTTGCGAAGCCGTCGACATCGCCGGCACCCAGCAGGGTCAGGCCCTGGGCGACCGTGCTGACCGGAACGACTTCGGCAGAGATGCCTGCGTTGCGCAGCGCTTCGCGCAGCGACGGTTCGGTGGTCGTACTCTTCGCGACCGCGATACGCTTGCCCTTCAGGTCTGCGGCGCGAAAGAAGTCGGTGTCGTTGCGGACCAGGATCGAGCCGCCATCGACGAACGTCGTCAGACTGAACTCCACTTTCTCCTGCCGACCGAAGGTCCACGTGCTGGTGCTGCACTCCAGGTCCACATCGCCCTTGGCGACCGCATCGAACCGGTTGGCGAGTGTCAGCGGCACCCAGTTCACCGTGAGCTTGTCGACGCCCAGTCGCCCGGCGATACCGTTGGCGATGTGTTCGCACAGTTCGACGGAATAGCCCTGCGGCGATTTGCCGTCCACCGCCATCGAGAACGGCGGAGCGTCCGGCAGAAAGCCGAGCTTGATCGTCCGGGTCGTGCGAATTCGGTCGAGGCTCGACTCCGCGGCGACCGCCGGGGCGGCGACCACGGCCGCGAGCAGCGTCAGGGCGAGGAAGGATCGGATCACGGTGTGTTCCTGATGAAATGGGAGGGACGGGCAACCGGCAACGCCCGGTGCTCGAATGGTAACAGCGCGGCCGCGGGATGGTTTTGCTACGCTGATGCCACGACATCGCGCGCACTGTCGCCTCGTCGCGACGCATCCGTGCGTCACCATCTTTCATCGGAGACCGCCATGTCGTATTCGTCAAAGTTCTCCTGTCCGCTGATGGCGCTGTTGTTCGTCGTCACACCGGCAGCAATCGGTGCGCCCAAGGCGCCTGCCACCTACGTCGGCGATCTGCCGTGCGCCGATTGCGACGCGATCCGCACCACGCTGAATCTGTATCGGGGCGGGGCCTATCTGATGGAAGAGCGCTACCTGGGCCGCAAGGGCGATCCGGCTTTCGCATCCGGCAAGTGGGCCCTGTCGAAGAGCGGCAAGACCATCCGGCTGACCGACGGTCGCGATGCACCGCGCTACTACACGGTGATCGACGAACGCACGTTGCGGATGCGCGATCGCGACAATCACGAGATCCGATCGGACCTGCCGTACAACCTGCAGCAGGTACCCTATCAGACGATCCGCGCACGACTGGTGATGCGCGGATTCTTTCACCGGACCGGCAAGTCGTCCCGATTCCTCGACTGCGAAAGCGGTCGACTGCTGCCGGTGACCAGTGGCAAGGATTTCGCGCGGCTGGAGCGCGAATATGCGCGCCGGAGCAAACCCGCCAACGCGCCGCTGCTGGTGAGCTTCGAAGGCCGCGTCACGGCGACAACCGCGAGCAGCGCCAGCGAAGCGGTGGCGGTCGACCGGTTCGTCGCGGCGTTTCCCGGCGGCCGCTGCGGCACCGGCGCATCGCCGGGAAAAACCGCAGCGAACATCGCACCGCTGCAGCAGACCGACTGGCGCCTCGTCGAACTGAACGGCACGCCGGTGAAAGTGGAAGGGACGCGGGCACCGTCGCTGATGTTCGGCAACGACGGCCGGGTCTCGGGCAGCGGCGGCTGCAACCGCCTCATGGGCACCTACACGGCGAACGACGCGAAGCTGACTTTCGGCCCGCTGGCGGGCACCAAGATGGCGTGCCCGGATCTCGAACTCGAAACGTCGTTTCTGAAGGCCCTGAACGCCACGGCGGGCTGGACGATCGAAGGCAGCCGGCTGTCCCTGCAGGACGGGCGCCGGAAAGTGCTCGCGCGATTCCGCAAGGCGGCACCGTGACCGGTGGCGGCACTCAGTACATCAGTTGTACGCGACCCTGCAGGATCTGCAGGTCGCCGGGCATCGGCCCGCCATGGGCGCGCGCGAAGCTGTAGTTCAACTGCCAGCGCAGATAGCGGTTCCACCACCAGTTCAGGCCGAGCGAAGATTCCTCCATGCGCCCGCCGACCACCAGTCCGTCGGTCAGATCGACATACGACTGTCGCGCCGCGACCTGCCATGCACCCCACGTGCCGGCGGACGTCGAGAAATCCTGGATCGGGATCACACGGTCGGGCACACCGACGGCCCGGTTGTACCCCGACTCTTCGCCGGTCAGCATCCAGCTGGCCTGCACGTACGCGCCGCCGAACAGGTGCGAACCACTGCCGCTCTGCCCCTCGACCTGATTGAGCATCGCCTCGGCCTGCAGCGTGAACGGCCCCTGCATCCACACCAGCTCGACGCCGGCGAACGCGGCCCGTCGCGATTCGATGTCGCCGGTGTCGACGACGAACGGGGCGATGAACGACTCCGGTCGCGACTGGTAACGCACCGTCGAATCGTTGGCGATGTTCAATGACGCGCTGGCGCCGACATGCAACAGCCGGCGGCCACCGGATCGCCGGTCGCTCTCGTAGGGCACACCGGTGATCCGCACGGTCGGACGCAGCAACGACTGGGATTTCTCGCCGAAATTCAGACCCGGATCGACGCCGGCCGAATAGAGCCCGAGCGTGACGGCACCGCGTTCGTTCCACAACGTCCGGTCGGATTGCAGCCCCATGCGATTGCCGGGCGCGAAAGCCAGCACCGGCAGTCCATGCTCCATGAACGTCGCACCGCCGAACGGCTGCACGTTGCCGAGCGTCTGCTGGACCACGAGATAGCCGAAACTCAGATTGCCGGCGTAGCGCACATCGCGCCACCGCAGCGACGCCTGATTCAGGAACGGTTTGTCATCGACGACTCCGAGCTGCAGTGTGTACGACGTGGTGGGACTCCAGTCGCCGGTGGTGTAGAACACGAGGAAGCGCAGCGCGCGATCGCCGGGAATCGACGGCATGCCGCGCGACGACTCGTAGCCGGCCACATCACCCGAGAACCGGACGCCGATGCGACCGGTCACGCGCACATCCTCGCGCAGCAGCTCCGCATGATCGGAGAACGGCACCGGAATGCGCACGGGTTGCACGATCTGGTAGCGCAGCCCCTGATCGATCCACAGCCGCAGCAGATCCTCCCGTTGTTCCGGCGGCGGCTGCGAAGGCGCCGCGGCCCTGTCCTGCGGCAGTTCGGAGAACGTGCGGTCGACCTCGGCCGGTCCCTTGACGTTCTCGGCCACTACAGCGGGATCCGGTAGCGCTTCCTTTTGCACCGATCGCTCGATGCGCGCGATACGCTCGCGGGATACCGAGACGCGGCCAAGCCCGTCGGATTCGAACACGACGGTGCCCCCTTCCTCGGACAGCACGCGGCCCGACAACCGCTCGCCGGTGTCGAGCATCAGCGTATCGGCCTGCGCCGGCCCGACGATCAGCGACGCGACGATCACCGCCCACCGGACGCGGGATGCGGCGATGCCGAGACTTGTCGGTCGCGAAGGAAGACGGCTGCGCAATCGCGACGTCATGTTCGAACGGAAGAAGGCCTGCTGCGGTGGAGAGACCGTCAGTTTAGTGAAACGTCGCCGGGTCGCGATCCGTCGTCTGCTGGAAATCCTGGCAACCCGCGACGGATCCGCCGCGAGAAATCCGGGTCGTCGCGATGGGCGGCGGCCTCCGGCGAAATGACGCTGCGCATTTCCAGTTCGGACAGCGGCAAGGCCGTGTCGAGACGCCCCAGGTCGTGCAGCATCTCCGGCATGCGGCCGTTGGCCAGTATCCGGAAATCCAGCGCCATGTCCGGCGCCAGTCGATACACATGACGGAACACTTCGGTCGTGCAGTTCGACGTGATCGCGTGATACCAGCGCGGCCGCCGCGCCAGATCGTTCATCGATTCGAGAAACGCGAGCAGCAGATTGCGCCGTTCCGTCGGCGTGGTCTGCAGCCGGAACAACTGCACGCGCTCGTGCCGCGGACCGATGCGAAGACCGACCAGATCACGCTCGTCCGCCGCGACATAGATCAACTCGAACTGACGGAAGAAACCCCGTACCGCGGAATAGCGCTGACCTCGGCGCTTGCGCGTCTCGATCGACACGGCCAGATGCTGTCCGTCGGCGAACGCCCAGCTCAGGATCGTGTGCACGTACAGCTTCGGCCCCCAGTTGGACACGAACAGATCGAGCGCCTCCAGTTGGTCGAGATCGAACGTGCGGGTATCCCACCGGGCCGCGTAGTCGCCGACCGTGGCGCCGTAACGGAAATCGCGCAGATCGTGGACGGTGAAGCGGGTTCCGTCGAACGTGACGCGCGGGGTCCGCGACACTTCTTCGAGCCAGTCCCGATCGGCGCGCGGCGGCAGCATCAGCCACCAGATCAGCACCACGGCGAACACCGAAAACGCGATCACGAAACCCTGCCACGGCCGGCGCATGACGATCAGCGCGCCGCACCCCACGAGCAGGATCGATACGGTCAGCACGCCGGTGGTCCAGCGACTGCCCGGACGGTCGAGCCAGAACGCCGCGGCCGCCCACGCCAGCGCCAGCAGCGCGACCATTCGCAGCGCCGCGTGGGTCAGGCGACTGCGCATCAGCCGTGCCCGTATCCCGGGCGCGACAACCGAGTCGGCGACAACATTGCGGCCGTGACGCCGAACGCCGTGATGCGCGCCGGCAGATCGTGGCCCTGGGCCAGCGCCGCGCAGGCTTCGCCCATCGCCGCCGAAGTCTGGATGCCGTATCCGCCCTGCGCCGCACACCAGAAGAAACCATCGGCGCCCGGATCGAACCCCGCCACGAGATCACCATCGGCAACGAACGACCGCAGCCCCGCCCACGTGTGGGACGGTCGCCGGATCTGCAAGGTCGTGGCTTCCTCGATGCGCCAGATGCCGGTGGCGACGTCTTCCTCTTCGGGTTGGACATCGTGGGGATCGACCGGATCCGCGTTGGCCGGCGAGCCGAGCATCTGTCCCGCATCCGGCTTGAAATAGAACGATTCATCGACGGCGATCACGCAGGGCCAGTGGGCCGTTTCGTGGCCGGCCGGCGTCGGAAACGTGAAGGCGGTGCGGCGCTTCGGCACCAGACCGATGGGCGCGATCCCCGCGAGTGCCGCAACCCGATCGGCCCACGCGCCCGCGGCATTGATCACGACCGGTGCGGTCCACGTCGCCCCGCCCGCTTCGACGCGCCAGTGCCCTCGATCGCGGGTGACCGCCGTCACATCCGCATCGCAACGGACAACGCCGCCGCGTGCGCGGATGCCGCGCAGGAAACCTTGATGCAACACGTGCACGTCCATGTCCGCGGCGCCGGCGTCCAGCACGGCACCGTCGGCGAAGGCCGGGCGCAGCACCGGAATCCGGTGCAGCGTTTCGGCCGCATCGAACCGCGCGACGTGGGACGTGAAACCCCCGATCATGCGATGCATGTCGTCGAGCAGATCGGCCTGGTCGCGAGTGCCGACGAACACGACGGTACGCGGTCCGAGGATCGGCGCTTCGCAGAATCCGTCCGGCGGATGCTCGAAGAACGCGCGGCTCGCCAATGTCAGCGCACGGACTTGCGCGGTGCCGTAGCTCTCGGCGAACAGCGCGGCCGACCGGCCGGTGGTGTGATACCCCGGCTGGGATTCCCGCTCGAGCAGCACGACCTTCGCGTCGCGCGCGAGGAAGTACCCCGCCGACGAACCGGCGATACCAGCTCCGATGATCACGAAATCGACGTCTTGCGTCACGGCGGCACACTCGATTCGAACAGGTGGCAGTGTAGCCGGCTTCCCGGCGTCATGAAGGCTGCGGTGGCCGACCGCTGCGGGCAAGCCGCCGGGCGTCGAACCGCGTCGGCGCGAGCGCCCGCATCACGTCGACCGGCAGCGGTGCCGGTTCGTCGAACGCGAGGGCGGCGATCACTTCGCCCAGCAGCGGGGCCGTGACCAGTCCACGCGAACCGTGGCCGGTGGTCACGTAGAGGCCCGGCAGCCAGGGCGCGACATCGTCGAAATGCGTGGTGGCGTCGCGGGCGAGCGCCGCGTACCGACGGGCGAACACGGCCGAGTCGCAGACCGCCCCCGCGAGAGGCAGATAGTCCGGCGTGACCCAGCGCACGGACGCTCGACCGCCCAGTGTCGCGGGGTCGACCCTGTCACCGTCGAACGCCGCGTGCAGCACCGGTACCAGTTGCGCCAGACGATCGAGATTGCGCCGATGGTCGTCCGGCCGCAGATCGACAGCGTCGTCCGCCACATCGAACGTGGCGCCGATGCAGTGCCGGCCGGCTCGCGCCGGCGCCACGTAGCTCTCGCCGCAGACGACGGTACGCAGCGCACCACTGGCGGCATTCGCGTCCACGAACGTCAACTGCCCGCGGATCGGCTTCAGTGGCAACGCCGCCGTCGGGCCCAACGTCCGCGTGTCACCGGCCGCCGCGACGACGACCAGATCGGCGCACAGCGTCGCGCCGTGCGCGGTGCGCACATGCCAGATACCGTCGTCGCGGACCAGCGCCAACGCGCCGTGCGCGGGTCGCACGTCGATGCGATCCGCGCCAACGCGGCGCACAGCGCCGGTGGATGCACCCAGCCGCCGTCGTAGAACAGCCCACCGGTCGGCAACGGCACACCGGCCAACGCGCCGGCCTCGGCACGATCGACCACCCTCGAGAAACCGGTCGGCCAGCCGAGTGCGGCCAAGGCCTGCTGTCGCAGTGCTTCCTCCGCATCGTGGGCCAGCGCGAGGACACCACAGCGGGACCATGCTGTCGCATCGTCGGGCAAATGCGCAGCGAGTTCGCGCAACGTGAAGCCGAGCCCACCGAGCAGCAGTTGCGTCAACACGGTGCCATGGGCCGACGGGTTGATGTACAGCATGCCCTGGGGATTGCCGGAAGCGCCCGCCGCCACGTGATCTTCGCGTTCGACCAGGGTCACGTCGACGCCGCGCCGCGCGAGACTGGCGGCGGCGGCCGTTCCGGCGAGACCGGCGCCGATGACGATCGCCGTTCGCGGCCGCGAAGCGAGCGGTGCCGGGCGCCGCAACCACGGAGCCACGGATCCGCCCCGTGCCGTCGACACGAAAGTACCGCGCAGCATCTCGCGCTTGCGACCGAATCCGGCAATCTTGTCCATCCGGAAACCGGCCGCTTCGAGTCCGCGTCGAACGGCTCCCGCCGACGAATAGGTCGCGACCGTGGTTCCGTCTCGCGAGGCCTGCGACATCGCACGGAACAATGCATCGCTCCACAGCTCGGGATTGCGCGCGGGCGAGAAGCCGTCGAGGAACCATGCGTCCACGCGCGCATCGAGCCGCGGCAAGGTTTCGCGCGCGTCGCCGACCAGCAGCGTCAGCACGATCCGGCCACCCCGGAACTGGAACCGGTGCCATGCGGGCGGCAGCGCGCCGTATTGCGCGAGCAGCGGTTGCGCCCACGGCCGCAGCTCCGGCCACAGCGCGAGGGCCGACGCCAGTTCCGTCGCACTCAGCGGATCGATCTCGGTGCTGACGAAATGCAGGCGGCAGCGCGCAGGGGCCGTTGTCTCGAACAGTTGCCACGCCGCGAGAAAGTTGAGACCGGTGCCGAAACCGGTTTCGCCGATCGTGAACACGGCGTGCTCCGGCAACGCCGCGAAGCGGGCCGACAGCCGATTGCCGTCGAGGAAGACATGGCGGGTCTCGGCCAGGCCGCCGTCACGGGAGAAGTAGACATCGCCGAAGCGGCGCGAGACCGGCTGCCCGTCGGCCCAGTCCAGCACGATGTCGCTCATCGGCGCATCGTCGGACCCACACGACCGTGTGCGCGCCGGTCGGCGGGGCGTCTATGATCGCGACCCACATGCCAGGGAGGAGAGGATCCATGTTCGACCCCGAAGCCGTCGCAGACCGGCTGTTGCAAGACCACCAACACCATCGCAATCTGATCCCGTTCGCGCGGGACGCGGGCGCGGAAGATCTCGCAGCCGCCTACGCGATCCAGGCCGCGCTCGTGCGCCGTTACGAGAAGATCCACGGCCCGCGCGTGGGCTACAAGATCGGGCTCACGTCCGCACGCATGCAGCAGATGTGCGGGATCCCACACCCGATTCCCGGCGTCGTGCTCGCATCGCGCCAGCAGCCCAGCGGCATCGAGCGGCGACTGTCCGAGATGGTCCACATGGGACTGGAGTTCGAGGTCTGTTCGCGGTTGGGACGCGACCTGCCGCCGCGCGCAGCGCCGTACACCGTCGACGACGTGGCCCTGGCGGTCGATGCCGTAGCGCCGGCCTTCGAAGTGATCGACGACCGCAACTCGCCCTATCCGCTGGATCCGCTGTCGCTGGTGGCCGACAACGCGTGGAACGAAGGCATCGTGCTCGGACCCTGGTGCGAATCCTGGCCCGATCTCGCAGCAGCGCGGGGCATCGTCGAATGCGACGGCCTGGAGATCGACAGCGGCCACGGCCGCGACGTGCTCGGCCATCCGTTCGCGCCGCTCGCGTGGCTCGCCACCCATCTGTCCGGTCTCGGGCAGACCCTGCGGGCCGGTGAGATCGTGTCGACCGGCAGCATGGTGACGACCCGCTTCCCCGTGGCCGGCAACCACTACCGCTTCACGGTCGAGGGCGTGGGCAGCGTGGAGTTGCGGATCGGCGCCTGACAACCGCGGCGCCGCCCGGCTCAACCCGCCTTCACCTCGGTGAGGGCGGCCTTCGCGGCCCGTGCCAGCAGTATGTAGTCGGTGCACAGTCCGATCACGCGGTAGCCCTGGTCCATGTAGGTCTTCGCATGGCCGGGCGTGTGCGCATAGATGCAGCGCGCGATGTCGCGCTTCTCGCATGCGCGGATGATCTGCCGGATCGCCTCCTGGACTTCCGGATCGTTGATGCGCCCGGGCTTGCCCATGCTGCCCGACAGGTCGAAGGGTCCGACGAACACGCCATCGATGCCGGGCACATCGAGGATCGCATCGATGTTGCGCGCCGCTTCGACGTGCTCGATCTGCACGATCACGGCGATCTCGTCGTTGGCACGGGCCATGTAGGCGTCGAAATCGAGATCGAAGCGCTGGGCCCGCGTGATGCCGACGCTGCGGAATCCCATCGGCGGATACTTGCAGCGACCGACGGCCAGCCGCGCATCTTCGGCCGTGTTGACCAGCGGCACGATCACGCCGGTGGCGCCCACGTCGAGCACCTTCTTCAGCAACGCCTCGTCATTCCACGCGACCCGCACCACGCAGGGCACGCGGCTGTCGACGGCGGTCAGCAGGTTCAGCGCATCGCGCGCATCCATCGGCGAATGTTCGAGATCGAGGAACAGCCAGTCGTAACCGGCTTCGACGAACGTCTCGGCGACTTCGGGCAGCGGAATCTGCAGCAGCGCGCCGATCATCGGGCGGCCTTCGCGGAGCTTGAGGCGGAAGGATTGCGTCATGGACGGAACGGAGAAGTGGAAGAGGAAACCCCGCCGCCGTCCCGGGACGGATCACGGACCGGCGTGGAGGCCGGACGTTAACACGATGCAACGGGCTGCCGGAATGTCGTCCGCCCGACAAAGCCGTTGCCCGGTTCGCTACCGTCGGCCGTGACCGATCTGCAGCAACCAGCTCTCGGCGTCGTCGTCGCGGGCGAAGATTCCCAGCGGATAAGGAGGTCGGTGATACAACTCGAACACGCGCAACGCCAGATTGCCGAGGCTCGATTCAACCACCGCCGCGACGGCCACGGTGGCGGACGCAAACTCGGCGGATGCCATGAACGCGGCGGCCTGTACGTCCACCCGCCAGACACCGGGAAAGCTCATCAGCACCAGTTGCGGCCCCGGCTTCAACGGCAGTCGGGCGGCCAGTTCCGCCTGTACGCAATCGGGGGTCACGACGCCGGTGGAACCGTAGTCCACGCGCACGATGCCGTCGGGCCCGAGAGAAACCTTCGGGGGAATCATGCGACCGGCTTCCGATGTCGGCACGGATCGTTTCGTGTCATGGGTCTTCTGGCAATGCGGGCAATGGGGGCGTCGGGCATAGGCTACACGGGTTGCGGGCCCGTGAACATCGCTCGGCGCTTATGGCTCGAGTCGACGCGAAGCATACAAGTCGGACAGCATCTGCGCGATCGTCGCACGTCGACCGGACGTTCCAGCCGCTTCGACCCGGACCGGAACAGGGCACATGCAATCGTCATCGATGCGACCGACGGCACGCCGAACCGGCCCCTGCCTAACCGCCTTCGAACGGTTGATCCACCGCCGGTTTCGGCCGGGGCATGGGCACTTCGACCGGATCGCCTTCCTGCGACGCCTCGGTCAAAGCCCGCAGCGCCTCGGAGCGAAACTCGCGGTGATAGAGGATGAGCACGACCCAGCTCGTCGCGGCCATCCACACCCACGGGTTCAGAAACCACGTGAGTGCCGCCAGCGCGAAGTAGTAGGCACGCAAGCCGTTGTTGAAGCTCGGCAGCCAGTGTGGCCGTGGCAGTCGCCCGCTCGACGAAATCGCGCAGCGCACGGGGCTCGGCGTTCACCGGTGGCGCACCGCCGACCATGACCGAGCAGAAGTGAAACAGTCGCAGCGACCACGTGAACTTGAAGAACGCGAACATGAAGATCGAGGTCAGCAACAGGATCTTGATGTCCCACAGCATCTCGGAAGCGTGCTTGGAAAACGGCAGCTCCGCGATCAGAGACGCGACCTGATCGGTCGTGCCGAACAAGGCAAGCAGGCCCCCGAGGATCAGCAACGTCGTCGATGCGAAGAACGTCGAGCCGTTGGACAGGTTCGCGAGGATGGACACATCACCGATGCGCACTTCGCGCTGCGTGATGCCGGTCATCCATGCGCGGCGAAACCGTCCCATCTGCGACACGAGGCTCGGCACCCGCTTGCCGAGCCGGCTCGCGAACAGCACGTAGCCGACCCACCACCCCAGAAACCACACGACCGCGATCCAGTCGAGAACGGAAAGAGGCAGCAGCATGGGTGGGGTCGCGTCGGCTACAGGAACAGCGTCAATACACCGGTATAGCCGTAGAGCCGGTTGTGGGAGATCTCGCCGTTGCAGAAGAAACCGACCAGCGGGAAATCGCCCAGGCCCTCCCGGATCATCGACAATTCCTTCGATGCGTCCCCGAACAGGCTGGCCCCTCGGCCGAGGCACGAAAAATAGACCGCGCCGCGCGGCCGGCCGAACAACCCGACCTTGATGCTGTCGAGCATCCGGGCCATGTCTTCGACGGCGGCCTGGCGATCCCGCCGGCAGAACAGCAACTTGCCACCCTTGCGCGCCGACTCGGCGATCGCCACCAGCCCCCGTTCGGCATCGAGCCCGACCAGATTGCGTACCAGATAGTTGCCGGCGTCTTCGCCGGAGACCGGCATCGCGGCGAAGATCGTGCCGCCGAGTCGGTCGAGATCCCGGTCGGACTGCAGGCTGGCGTCTTCACGCAGCACATCCAGCGCCGGCCGTCCATCCAGCTCGATCAGCACGTTGCGCTGACAGTCGGTGACCGTGTGGACCTGTCCGACCGGAGAGCACCCCTGGGTCAACCGCGTGGCGACGACCACCTGATCGGTGAACACCACCCCCGACAGCCCGCCTTCGGCGACGCCATCGGCAATCTGCACATGGGCCGCCCGCGATGACGTGAGCCCGCCGACGAGGAATCCGCTTTCGAGCCGCCGGGACAGTTCAGCGACCAGACCGGTCAGCATCGGTGTGCGCGGATCGGCATGGACCAGCGCGAAATTGCCGGCAGCGCCGCCGACCGTCAGCGGATCCCGGGCCAGATCGGCCGGCGCACGCAGGCCGGACAGCAGCCGAAAGCTACCGACGGGAAACGCGCCGACCATCACGACCATGGCGCCTTCGTCGAGATACTCGATGCCGGTGGCGCAGATGCCGATGCCGACACTGCCGGTCCAGTGGTCGATGCCGGTCCGCACCCGCAGCAGTTCCAGCAAATCGCTCAACCGGCTGGCATACAGATCCGATACATACAGGAACCCGAGATTGGCCCCGGGTGGCAGCGTCTCGAGCTGTTCCAGGCAGGCCGCGGCCGCGATGCGCCAATGGGGCGAGGCGGCGTGGGCAAACGCGAAGGTATCGGTGGCGAACTGCTGCTGCGGGAACATGGGATTGGGAAATTCCGAGGCGCGAAGGTCACGTGACATGCGCGAAAGCGAAGTCGATTTCTATAATACGAGTTTTCCCTTGCGAGACCGACCATGAACCTGGACCGAGTGGGGCCCGGACGCGCCGTGCCCGACGATATCAACGTGATCATCGAGATCCCGATGAACGCGGACCCGATCAAGTATGAAGTCGACAAGGAGACGGGGGCCATGTTCGTCGACCGGTTCATGTCCACCGCGATGCACTACCCGTGCAACTACGGCTATGTCCCCAACACGCTGTCGGGCGACGGCGACCCCGTCGACGTGCTGGTGCTGTCGCCGGTGCCACTGATCACCGGTGTCGTCGTCCGGTGTCGCCCGGTCGGCATGTTGCGCATGACCGACGAAGCCGGCGACGATACCAAGGTGCTGGCTGTGCCGGTCGACAAACTGTCGCCGCTGTACCGCCATGTGAAAACGCCGGCCGACCTGCCGGAGCTGGTACTGCACCAGATCACCCATTTCTTCGAACATTACAAGGACCTGGAAGCGGGCAAGTGGGTCAAGGTGAAGGGCTGGGTCGGTCCGACCGAAGCCCGTGACGAAATTCTGTCCGGGATCGCCCAATACAAGGAAGCCGCGCACAAGCCCGCATTCTGAAAGAAACCCCTACATGGGGGGCAGAGGCTGCCGTTAATGATCGAGCCCTTGCCCGCGCCGCCCATGTCCGATATTTCTCCGACTGCCACTGTCGTCGACACCAGTCCGCTGCCCGCGGATCGGGGCCTGCTGTACCGGTGGTTGCATCTGCTGCCGTTCGCGCTGGTCGCCGCCACGCTCGGCATGCTGGGGCTGGCGTTGTGGTCGTCGTGGAACAGCCATATCGAGAGCGCCGAGGTCACGACGCGGAACCTGATCCGGGTGATCGAGGAGCAGACCGCCCGGAGCCTCGAAGTCGTCGACGCCCGTCTCGAAGGCAGTGCGTCACTGTGGGCGCAGCGGCCGCCGGCGACGCCATCCGAACGTGACGAGTTCCGCGGCTATCTACGCAAACGATTGTTGACGCTGTCCCATGTGAACAGCGTACAGCTGGTCGATGCCCAGGGCCGGCTGCTGCTCGATGCGGCCGGCAACGAACATACACGGACGGCATCGCTGGCCGACGCGGCGTGGTTCACGGCCCACCGCAGGCAAGCGGTCGGGCTGTACGTCGGTCGTCCGGTTCGCGATGCATCCGGCTTCTGGCAGATTCCGGCAAGCCGTCCGATCGTGTCGATCACCGGACAACTGACCGGCGTCATCGTCGTCATGATGTCGCCGGAGTTCTTCGAAGACGCCTACAACGGTCTCGATGTCGGTCGGCGCGGCGTCGTGAACCTGCGCCATGTCGAAGGCGATCTGGTCGCACGGAAGCCACCGCTGCCCGAATCCATCGGCCGGCACATCCCGACCACGGCCGGACTGCATGCGCTGATCCGCCAGGAAGGCACGGCCACGACGATCGTCACCAGTTCTCTCGACGGCGAACGCCGCATCACCAGCGCCCGCGAAGTCGAGGGCGTCCCGCTGATCGTGGTGGTCGGACTGTCCGAAACCGATGTGCTGATTCCGTGGCGACGGGAGGTATTCGCCTATGTGACGCTGGCGGTCGGCCTGGGACTGCTCGCCGCCCAGCTGGCGGTACGGCTGCGCCGGGCACTGCGGGGGCGTGATCGACTGCTCGCATCGCTGTCGGGGCGTGAACGGTTGCTGCGTCAGGTACTGGACTCCCTTCCCGTGGGCGTCTTCGTCGCCGATGCCAAGGGCCGGCTCGACATGGTGAATCAGGCGGCCCAGCGGATCTGGGGCGGCGTCCGCTACGTCGATGCCGCCCGCCTCGCCGAGTATCGCGGCACTCGGCCCGACACGGGGGAACCGCTCGGATCCCGCGACTGGCCCCTCGCACGGGCATTGAACGACGGCGTTTCGATCACCGACGAAATCATCGACATCGAAGGCTTCGACGGTTCGCGCAAGACCATCTCGAGCTATGCCGCGCCCATGTGGGACGAACAGGGGCAGCCCCGCGGCGGTATTGCCGTGATCGAGGACATCACCGAAAAGCGCGCGTTGCTCGGCGCATTGACGGCGGCCGAAGCCCGCTACGGCGCCTTGTTCGAGAACAGCATCGATGCAGTCCTGATCTACGACACCGAGGGCCGCATCCGCGCCGCGAATCCGGAAGCGTGCCAGTTGCTCGGCTATGAACGCGACGCGTTGCTCGCGACGCCGCGCGAGGCGATTCTCGATCCGCGTTCGCCGCCGATCGCGACCCTGCTGGAGAATCTCGCACGGGCCGGCCGCGCCCGCGGCGAGGTCGAACTACTGCACCGGGACGGCATCCGGATTCCCGCCGAGATCTCCGCGACGCTGTTTCCGGAGAAGACCGGCGACATCCTTGTGAGTCTGATCGCCCGGGACATCACCGAACGTCGGCTCGCGGAGGCGCGCATCCAGCATCTGGCCTACCACGACGAACTGACGGGACTGGCTAACCGGGGATTGTTCAACGAGACGCTGCGGCGGGCGTTGAGCCAGGGCACGCGCACCGGCCGGCCATTCGCGTTGCTGACCATCGACCTGGATGGATTCAAGGCCATCAACGACGTGCTCGGGCACGACACCGGTGACGCGGTGCTGCGGGAAGTGGCGGCGCGACTGCGCCACTGTGTACGCGAGAGTGATCTGGCAGCCCGGTTGGGCGGTGATGAATTCATGCTGCTGCTGGAGGGAATCGGCAACGGACCGGATGTGGCCCGGATTGCCGAGAAAGTGCTGGATGAGGTGGCGCGGCCCTATGTGATCGTCGGTCGCCAACTGCGGGTGACGGCCAGCGTGGGTGTGAGCCTGTATCCCCGCGATGGTCGCGACGCCGGCTCTCTGATCAAGCACGGCGATCTGGCGATGTACCAGGCGAAACGCGACGGCAAGAACCGCTGGCAGGATTCCATCGTGCCGATCCCGCCGCGATAGCGGAACGATCCGGTCCATGGCGGCGCTTATAATCGGTTCACCGCTTTCGAAGCCGGGGATCCCGCCATGAGCACCGCCGTCACCAGCCACCCGCCCGCCACCGCCGCCGCCACCGAACCGATCCTGCTGCGCAGCGATGCCGGCGGCGTCGTCACGCTGACGCTGAACCGCCCGAAGGCGTACAACGCCTTGTCCGGTGACATGCTGGCGGCCCTGCAGTCGGCTCTCGAAGCGATCGAGCACGATCCGGTCGCCCGCGTGGTCGTGATCGCCGCCAACGGCCCCGCGTTCTGCGCCGGCCACGACCTGAAGGAAATGCGCGCGCACCCGCGCAAGGATTTCTACGACGCGCTGTTCGCGCAGTGCAGCCGGTTCATGCTGACGATCTCGCGGATCCCGCAGCCGGTCATCGCCCG
>JAHCKV010000100.1 GCA_026125595.1 Burkholderiales bacterium
TCCGCGTAACGACGCAGCGTCAGTTCGCGAAACTCGGGTGAACGGTAGGCATCGACAATGTCCTTCACGAACCGCTTGTCGGCGTCCGCGCGATTGACGGTGACCACGATCATGTAGTGCGGTGGCGTCTTCTCGAGGGCTACCGCTTCGTTCAACTTCAGACCCGAAGCGACCGCAAAGTTACCGTTCACGAATGCGAAATCCACGTCGCCCAACGCCCGCGGCGTCTGCGCTGCCTCCAGCGGCCGGATGCGCACCTGCTTCAAGTTGGTCTCGATATCCCGTTCGGATACCCGCAGCGGATCGGCACCGGCGCGCAACTTGATCCAGCCGAGCCCTTCGAGCATCGCCAATGAACGGGCCTGATTGGTCGGATCGTTGGGCATGACGATGGTCTGACCCGGCCTCACGTCGGCAAGGCTGCGATGCCGACGGGAGTACAGCCCGATGGGCGCCGTCGGCACCTCGATCAGCCCGATCAGGTCGAGCTTGTGGTCGGCCCCGAATCGCGCGAGATAAGTCGGGTTCTGAAAGACGTTGGCGTGGATGGCACCCTGGACCAATGCCAGATTGGGCTGGACGTAGTCGCTGAACTCCACGACCTTGACCTTGTAGCCCTTCTTTTCCAGCAGCGGCTTGATGCCTTCCTTGATCTGATCGGCGTAGGGGCCGGCCGTGGCGCCGAGGGCGATCAGTCGGGGCGCGTCGTCAGCCGCAGTCGCGACCGATGCGACGGCGACGGCAACCCCGGCCAGGAACAGGCGTCGAAAACGGGTAAGCAAATGCTCTGCGAAAGGCATGGCGAAGTGACGAGTTGAATTCACCTCTCACCATAACCAAACGATCATTCACAGAGAATGAATCGTTTTTTATCTGCATATGCCGAACACCGACAGCCGGGATCGGGCGCCCGCCACTCGTATCAGAACAACGTATCCCGCCAGATGTTCTCGGCCCACGCATAGGTATAGCCGGCTTCGAGCGTGTTGCGTTCCTTCGACACGCCCAGCGTCCCCTCGGCGGTGACCAGGGTTTTCTTGGCCGGATCGAACCGGTACACGGCGGCGATGTGCACCGCCTCTTCCGGCGACACGAAGCTGTAGCAAGTGTTGGCGGAAACCGGCACCGCCGTCGGCGGCTTGCCGCGCAGCAACGCGATGATCGCGCTGGCGGCGATCTTCGCCTGGTTGTTCGCGGTATGAGCCGACTTCGGCGCGGGGCCCGCCGAGGTCGCATCGCCCAGCACGTGGATGCCCGGCACGACCAGCGATTCGTAGGTCTGGAAATCGACGCCTGCCCAACGGCCGTCGACGGAAACGACACCGGCCCGGTGCGCGATGGTGCCGGCGCCGTGGGGCGGCACGATGTTCAACACGTCGGCGCGGAACCCGTCGAAATCGGTCCGTGCCGTCTTCCGGCGCACATCCACCTCGACGATGGCATTGCCGGGCACGTATTCGATCAGTCCCGGATACAGGTCGGCCCACGCCTGCGTGAACAGTCCCTTCTTCGACACGATCTCCGGATTCGCATCGACGACGAGGACCTTCGACCTCGGCTTCTCGCGCTTGAAATATGACGCGATCAGGCTGATCCGCTCATAGGGCCCGGGCGGGCAGCGATAGGGCGACTTCGGGATCGACAGCAGATAGACGCCGCCATCGGGCATCGCCGCGAGCTGGCGCCGCAGCAACTCCGTCTGCGGTCCGGCCTTCCATGCGTGCGGAATCTCGCGATCGGCGTCCGCAGCATCGAGCCCCTGGATGTCGCCCCACCGGAAATCGATGCCCGGCGACAGCACCAGCCGGTCATACCGGATGCGCGCCCCGTCTGCGGTGCGCACTTCACGCTTGTCGGCATCGATCGCGTCGACCTCGGCCTGCACGCGAACCACGCCATGACGTTCGAGGCCGCTGTAGTCGAACACGTTGTCGTCGAGCCGACGATCGCCGCTCAGCACCAGGTTGCTCATCGGGCACGAGATGAACCGGGGCTGCCGCTCGATCAGCAACACCTCGATGCCCGGATCCCACAAACGCAGATACTTCGCTGCCGTGCCACCACCGAATCCGCCGCCGATCACGACGACGCGAGGCCGCACGTCGGCCCGGGCGAGATGGGGTAGCCCTGCGATGGGGGCGGCCGCTACGGCCTGCAGGAATGCACGTCGATCCATGGGCATAGACCTCAAGGCTTGGTGGGCGACTGACGCGAGAAATAGTCGGCGACGAGCGCCGCTTCAGCTTCGGTGTACCCCTTGGCATGCTGATGCATGACCGACGCCTTGTGGGTTCCGTCGCGGAAGCCGCGGAGCGCAGCGATCAGCGCTTCCCGGTCCTTGCCGGCCAGCACCGGGAATCCACCCACCGCGCGACCATTCGTGCCGTGACACGCAGCACAACTGGCCGCCAGATCGCGGCCGGCGTTGGGGTTGACATCGTCGGCTCGCGCCGAAGGGACCGCACTGACGGTCAAGCCGGCGATCAGCATCAGCGCAGTAGGCCACCGGCGGGCATGCGGCGTACGGGATCGGAGGTTCATCGAGGCTCCCAGGACGTTGGCAAGGCCGCGGACACCCGCGGCACTCGCGATGATAGGCGACCGGACGTGCCGGTTCGACGGCCGCGGCCATCGATCCGTTCCGTCAACGATGATCGAGCCGCCGCGACAGCAGATTCCCGGCCGCCTGCACCGACTGCACGATCACGATCAGGATCGCCACGGTGATCAGCATCACGTCGGTCTGGAAGCGGTAGTAGCCGAAGCGGATCGCGAGATCGCCGATGCCGCCGCCGCCGACGATACCGGCCGCCGCCGAATACGAAATGAAACTCACGGCGAGCACGGTCAGCGACGAGGCCAGCGTCGGCGCCGCCTCGGTGATCAGCACCTTGACGATCAATTGCAGCGGCGTCGCGCCCATCGCCTGGGCCGCCTCGATGACACCGGGCGATACGTCCCGCACCGATTGCTCGACCAACCGCGCGAAGTACGGAATTGCCGCGGCCGACAGCGGCACCGCCGCCGCGAGCGGACCGATGGTGGTACCGGCCACGATGCGGGTGAGCGGCACCAGCACGACCAGCAGGATCACGAACGGAAAGGACCGCACCAGGTTCACGGCCGCATTGAGCACGAAGTGCAGCCGGGGCCGCTCCCACAACTGGCCGCGCCCGGTCAGGAACAGCACGATGCCCAGCGGCCCGCCGAGCACCACGGCGGCGGACAACGCAATTGCCAGCATGACGCCCGTTTCGCCCAGCGCCGTCCACAACTCGGGCAACAACGAAATCAGATCCTCAGACATGGGCCAACTCCCGGAACAGGGGCGCGGCCGGCGCCGCGGCAGATTCGAGCAGACGACGGGCCAGATTGCTGGTCGCGACGGCCGGACGATCGCGCAGGTCGATACGCTCGATCACGTGGCCGTTCTCCATCACGGCAACCGCGTCGCACAACTTGCGCACAACGTCCATCGAATGGGTGACCGTCACCAGCGTGACCCCGAGGTCCCGGTTGATCCGCAGCAGCGTGTCGAGCACCGATTCGGTGGTCTGCGGATCGAGTGCCGAAGTGGGTTCGTCACACAACAGCGCGGACGGTTTCGGCGCGATGGCGCGCGCAATGGCGACCCGCTGCTTCTGCCCCCCGGACAGCTGCGCCGGGTAATCGTCGGCGCGATCGGCCAGATGCACGTGGTCCAGGCACTCCAGCGCACGGCGCCGCGCGGCGGTCCGCGACTGCCCGGCGATTTCCAACGGGAATGTCACGTTCTCCAGCACGGTGCGGTTGGCGAGCAGGTTGAAACTCTGGAACACCATGCCGAGCAGTCGCCGCGCGTGCCGCAGATCCTTCGGTCCGAGCGCGGTGATGTCCACGCCGTCGACCAGAACACGCCCTCCGGTGGGTTCCTCGAGCCGGTTGATGAGCCGCAACAGCGTGGATTTGCCCGCCCCGCTGCTGCCGATGAGTCCGAAGGATTGGCCGTTGCCGATATCCAACGTGGTCGGTGCAACGGCCACGATGTCGCGGCCCGATGCCCGAAAAGTCTTGCTGACGTCCTGAAGCGCAATCATGGTTCCTGTTCCAGCACGGGGACGTCTCCCCGGAAAAAGAACGGAGCAGCGACCGTTGTGCTGCTCCGTTGGCAAATCGCGAGCGGCATCCGTACTGCGCTCGCGGGGACCGTGGCACCCGCCCCGCCGGCAGCCGCCCCAGTGCGACCGTCACCCCGACGGGATCGGCCTGCTCGCCGGTCCCTAGCCCCCTTCACGCCCACTCGCGATGCGGCACCCGTGTTCGGGAAGCGCGCGTCTGGCGGACGTGACAAGCCGAAAGTTACGTGTATGCTGTATATAGCCACAACGAATTACTGTGAATTAGTATATTCAATAAACGAATTTAAGGAGCCGGCGTGAAGCTGCAGCAATTGCGCTATGTGTGCGAGGTCGCCCGCAACGACCTCAACCTGTCGAAGGCAGCCCAGGTGCTTCACACCTCGCAGCCCGGGGTCAGCAAGCAGATCCTGCAGCTCGAGGACGAACTGGGCGTGAAGATCTTCGTCCGCGCCGGCAAGCGGTTTGTCGGTGTCACCGAGCCCGGTCGGCAGATCATCGAGATCTCGCAGCGGATCCTGCTGGAGGCCCGCAACCTCAAGGAAGTGACGGCGGAATTCCACAAGGAAACTGCCGGTTCGCTGGTGATCGCGACGACCCACACGCAGGCCCGCTATGCGCTGCCGCAGGTGGTGCGCCGGTTCAAGGAAGCGTATCCGCAGGTCCGGCTCACGCTGCACCAGGGCAATCCGACACAGATCGCGGAGCAGGTCATCGGCGGCCAGGCCGACCTCGCGATCGCGACGGAGGCGCTGGAACTGTACGACCAGCTCGCGATGCTGCCGTGCTACGAATGGAATCGCTGCATCGTCACGCCGCCGGGGCATCCGCTGACGAAGCTGAAGAAGCTGACGCTGCAGGCCATCGCCGAATATCCGATCATCACCTACGACTTCGCGTTCACCGGCCGGTCGCGGATGAACCGGGCGTTCGAGGCGGAAGGGCTGAACCCCGATATCGTGCTGACGGCGATCGACGCCGACGTCATCAAGACCTACGTGGAACTGGGGCTGGGCGTGGGGATCATCGCGCACATGGCATTCGACCCGGACCGCGATCGCGGGCTGCGCGCGCTCGATGCGAGTCACCTATTCGAACCGAGCGTGACCCGAATCGGCATCCGTCGCAACACGTACCTGCGCGGCTACGTCTACGACTTCATCGAAATGTTCGCGCCGCACCTGAAACGCCCGGTCGTGGAAGCCGCGGTCGCCGGCACCACCGTCGAGGAAGCCGCTGCTGCAGCCTAGCCGGTGGAGGAAACCGCTTGGCGCAGCCGCGCGGCCGGCTATCCCGGGAAGCAGCGGCTGTTCGTAGTCAGGCCACCAGTTCCGCGTGTACGTCGAGCGGCTGACGCACGGTCTGCAGCACTACACAGTAGCGCTCGGTCAGCTTGAGCAACGTCTCACGCTGTTCGGCGGTTGCGTCGGTATCGACCTCGAACTTCAGACGGATTGCGCGAAAGCCCACCGGCGCGGTCCGATCGACCCCCAGCGTACCGCGAAAGTCCAGATCGCCCTCGGCCGACACCGTGCCCGAGCGGATCGTGATTCCCAATGCCGTCGCGACCGCCGACAACGTCACGCCGGCGCACGCCACCAACGCCTCCAGCAGCATGTCGCCCGAGCAGGCTTGGCTGCCGTCACCGCCGCTGGCAGGGTGCAACCCGGCTTCCACCAACGCCCGCCCCGTGTCGACCTTGCATGCAATCCCACCACCCAACTCGCCCCGGGCACTGAGGGTCACGACAGCGCTGTCGGGCTGCTCCCGATAGCGCTCTTTGATGGGCGCTTGAACGGCACGGAGGGTATCGGCATCCATATGGCGTGCTCCAGGGCTAGAAGGAAAAGGTCGAAAGACTACTGAAGCCAGTGGGGCCGGCAACACTCTTTCGATATAACGATATGAGTACATGTCGGTTAGAAAGCTGAAGATCCGGTGATAACGTGAAGTCATGTCGTCGAGGAACTGCGATCCTCGATTCGCACGGAGAACGCAAGCCCATGAATGTCGAAGACAACGTTGTCGATCTCGCCACTTTCCGGGCGCGCCGTGTGCTCGAGCGCCGTCGCCACGCGTTTGCAGACCGTCGCATCGTCGCCTGGTATCCGCTCTTCGGGATGGGCACCGGAATGGTCTGGGGTTTCGCCGCGCCCAGCGCCGGCAACGCTGCCCGTGGCGTCGCGCGCGCCGAAATCTGAGCGGCAGACTCGCCGCACACTGCCCGACAGACTGCCGCAGCTTCGGCCCGGCGACAGCGGCGGCGGCGGGGCCCATTCGTCGTCGGGCGATGATCTGGAGTCACGGGTCGGGCACCACCTGAAACGGTTGCGCGGCCAGTTGGGGCTGTCGCTCGACGCGTTGTCGCAGCGATCGGGCGTCAGTCGGGCCATGCTCGGACAGATCGAACTCGGTCGCAGTGCGCCCACCATCAAGATTCTGTGGAAGATCGCCGCGGCATTCGATGTCCCGGTGTCGTCGTTTCTCGCCCGGGAAGGTAGCGAAGGCAGCATGGTGCTGCGACGGAGCAGCGCAAAAGTCCTGTCGTCGCAGGATGGCAAGTTTCGCTCACGGGCGCTGTTCCCTCTGATCGGCTCGCGCAAAGTCGAGTTCTATGAACTCACCCTGGAGCCCGGCGGGGTCGAGCAAGCGGGGGCGCATCCCGTCGGCACGACGGAGAATCTCGTCGTAGCAAGCGGAGCCGTCGAAATCGACGTCGGTGAACAATCCTTCGTCCTCGGGGAAGGAGACGCGGTGCACTTCGTTGCCGACGTGCCCCACACTTACCGCAACCAGACACCGCAACCCGCCGTGCTGTACCTCGTGATGACCTACGCCGAAAACGTCCGCTACGCCGGAATATGAAAGAGGCCCTCTCGGGGGCCTCTTCACCGCTGCCAGATCTGGAACGTCGGATCAGGCCAGGCAGGCCATCATCGGCATGCTGCCGCACATCATCATCATCGGCATGCCCGCTCCCATCATGCTGCCCATCATCATGCAGCAGCTCTTCAGCATGTTCATGTCGCACATGTCGGTGGGCATCATCATGCACATCATGCCCTTCGGCCCCATTTCGCAGGTCATCTTCGGCATCATCGGCATGCCGCACATCATCATCATCGGCATACCACCGCAGGTCATCATGCAAGGCATACCGTTGTTCATCATCATGGTCATGGAGGCGCACATGTCCTTCATCATGTCCATCGTCGTGCCTTCGCCCGGCGTCATCATGCATTTCATGCCCGTGGGCGTCATTTCGCAGGTCATGTGACACATCATGGGGGCCATCATCCCCATTCCTTGCATTCCCATAGACATCATGTTCATCGGCATGGCGGGCATCGATGGCATCTGCATGGCGGTTTTCATCTGCGTTCTCCGGGCGAAAGGAATTTGTACATCACAGGAATAACGATATGCCTCGCCGGAATTTTCGTCAACTATTTGTTTTATAAGATTTTTTCTCTGCTATGTTGGAAATTCGGACGACACAGCGGACGCTGGGTCAGTCGCTGCCGCCGAGCAGCGGCAGCGGAAGGGGCTGCTTCAGTCGACCGCGAGTGACGGATATCGCTCGGAATTCGCGAGCGCCGGCAATTGCACGGCGGTGCGGACCGGCACCGCCCCCGGCCGGCCCAGGTAGTAGCCCTGCAGCAGATCGGCGCCGGCATGCCGGGCAGCATCGAGAGTCGCAGCGTCTTCTATGCACCGAACCAGCACCGTGGTACCTCGCCCATGGGCGAGTTGCACTAGACCGGTCAGCGCGCTCGAATCGGGTACCCAGCGATGATCGATTTCTACAATGTCGGGGATCGCATCGTAGTGACCGCGCAGCAACGGATCATCCAGATCGAGCACATCGGATGACACGCGGTAGCCCAAGCTCCGGTAGCTCAGCAGCGCGCGGATGTACAAGTCCGGATCTTCATGGGCGTGGCGCGCTACCTGGATCACCACGTCCCGCGTCGGCACGCCGAGCCGCCCGAGAATGTGCTCGAACACCCGACCGTGGCCGCGGCCGACCGATTCGATCAGGCGCGATTGCACGCGCAGAAAAAGATGCCACGGTCCCTCGGCATGCCGGAAGTAGTTCAGCGCGTGCAAAGTGCGGCACGACCGATCGAGCTGCACGACAAAGGGATCCGGCCCCGGCACCGCGAACACGAACGCGCCCGACGCGCGCGGCCCATCGTCGCCGTCACGTCGCACCCGGGCTGCATGCCCGATGGTGCGGCCATCCGCTGCGACGATGGGTTGAAACACACTGCGCAATCGGCGCTGGCGCAAATCCCCCACGGCAACGCCATTGGCTTCATAGGTCAGGCGGACTTCAGGAAAATGGGCTTCATTGAGCGCGTCGAGTACGTCGACGGCGATGGGGTGGGCCATCGGAATCTCCTGTACGGCGAGTCCACTCCGGTAGGGAGTAGCAAGGCCTTAGAACTCTAGGCTATCTCCACAACCCCGAGAACGATCAATTCGGAATGAGTTGATTCCGTCGGCTCCGAGACGTTCCTTCACGCGGCATCGGCCACGCCGAGCGCCGTCAGCAACCGATTCTCCAGCGAGATGACCTCCGGCCCACCGCGCAATCTCGGGCGCTCGAGAAGCGCCGGGAACGAACCACGCCCCGCTTCACCGCCCAGAACCTGCACACGATCGGCGAGGTAGGCAGCCTCGCGTACGTCGTGAGTGACGAGCACGACGGCGGTGCGATGGCGTTCCACGACACGCAGCAGGAGATCCTGCAGACGCACACGCGTCAATGCGTCGACGGCACTGAACGGTTCGTCCAGCAACAGCACGGCGGGCTCCGTGAACAATGCGCGAGCCAACGCGACCCGTTGCGCCATGCCGCCGGACAATGCTTTCGGCATTGCGTCCCCCCAACCGCGCAGATCGACTTCGTCGAGCAACTCCTCCACACGGCTCGCTGCGCTTGCGGCACCATCCGCCGCGAACGCGACGTTGCGACGGACAGACAGCCAAGGCATCAGCCGTGGCTCCTGGAATAGCACGCCGACGGCCGGAGACGGTGCCGTCACAGGACGCCCGAGCAGACGGACGTCACCGTGGAAATCGTGATCGAGGCCGGCCAGGATGCGCAGCGCCGTGCTCTTCCCGCAGCCGCTGGAACCGAGCAGCACGAGGATCTCTCCCGGTCCCACCGACAGCTGGAAATTCACGAGAATCGTCGACGTTCCATAGCGCTTGCGCGCGATGACCGCCTGCAAGACTGGGCCGAGAACGTTCACGATCCTGCGCCCGCAGTCGGATCGAACGCATCGCGCCACCGCAAC
>JAHCKV010000101.1 GCA_026125595.1 Burkholderiales bacterium
GGCACCATTCCCGTCGAAGAAGCCAACGACGTGTTCATCTGCGTCGGCGTGTTCATCCACTGGCAGGCCGAGGACGACGCGAAGATCTACGACTACAACTACAAGGCCGTGAAGGAATCCATCGAACGTGCGGTGAAGGGGGATCCGCAACCCGCGGACGTGACCGCCAAACGCAACAGCGTGAAACACCCGTTCTCGCCGAAGTGATGCGACCGGACGCTCACGCGGCGTATCGCGTGAGCGTCCCCCGATCCAGACCGCCGTCGTGGATCGCACTGGCCACCAGCACCGCGTGGACACCCAACGCGTCGAGCCGCTCCAGATCGTGGACATTGCGGACGCCGCCCGCCGCCACGACGCGTCGATCCCGGGATTCCGCGATCAGCGCGACCAACCGATCCCACGCCGGTCCTTCACCCGATCCCACGCGGTCGAGGGTCATGCCGATCACGATTGCCGGCCACAGGTCCGGGTGATCGAACAGGTCCGGCGGACCCAGCGGCACCCCATCCCGGCTGTCCAACGACAGCAGCAGCTCCGGCGCCGCATCGCGCAGCGCCACGAGATCGACGGCCGACGCGAGACTCTCCGACCCCACGACCGGAACCACCGTCGGACCGGGCCAGTCGGCGAGCCGCTCCACCGAACCGATGCCGGCATCGAACCAGATCGTCAGCATCGGAAAGCGCTCGACGATCGCCCTTGTCACCGGCCGGTGGTCGCCCGTGCCACGAATGCCGTCCAGATCGGCGACGTACAGATGATGGAAGTCCGCCACCGACCGCAACGCCTGCACGACGGAAAGCGGGTCGCTGGACGCCGTCAGCGGTGAGCGGATCGGCGCATAGCCGGCGCGGTCTCCACGCCGTGCATGCACGACCTGCCCTTCCATCAGATCGATCACCGGCACGATGAACATCGCATGGCCCTCCCGAAGATCCTGATCCACGAGCATGTTACCGGCGGCGGCATGCAGGCGGGACTTCCGCCGACACCCCTGCTCGGCGAAGCCCGCCGGATGCGCGATGCGCTCGTGCGCGACCTGATCGACACGGCTCGCGTGCGGGTCTCGCTGCTGCACGATGCGCGGGTTCCTGCGCCGCCGGGTGTCGACGCCATCTGCGTCGCCCGTGACGATGCGTGGGACGCACTCTTCGACACCGCGGTCACGGAAGCCGACGCCGTCTGGCTGATTGCGCCGGAGACCGACGGCGTGCTGGAACGGCTCGCCCATCGGGTCCGCGCGTTGAACCGCCCATTGCTGAGCAGCGAACCGGAAGCGATCGCGATCGCGACAAGCAAGTGGCGAACGTTCCAGACACTGGATGCCGTCGGCGTTCCGACGGTGCCCACATTCCGCACCGCCGACACGCCACGACCGTCGTCCGGCGAGTGGATCGCCAAGCCCGACGATGGCTGCGGTTGCGAGGGCGTCATGCGGTTCGACACGCGCGACGCGGCCTTCGCATGGGCGCGCGGCCGGCACGACTCGAGACCGATCGTGCTCCAACCGCGTGCCGCTGGCGAGCCCATGAGCTTCTCGGCGTTCGCTTGGAACCGGCGCGGCTGGCTGCTGACGGCGAACCGGCAGCGAATCACGGTGCGCGATGACCGGTTCCAGCTCGACGGCGTGGACGTCAATGCGATGGCCCCCGGCGACGCGGCGTGTTCGATCGTGCATCGCATCGCCGGAGCGCTGCCCGGCCTGAAAGGCCACTTCGGTGTCGACGTGATGCGCAGCCCGGACGGCTGGACCGTGATCGAAGTGAATCCGCGCCTGACGACGTCCTACGCCGGGCTGCGCTCGACGCTGACCGGCAACCCTGCCGAACCGGTGCTGAATCTGTGGCGCGACGGCGGGATCGATGCGATGCCGGCAAACACCGGATCGACCGTCACGATTCAATGCGGCCCATGACGTCGGTCATTCGCCGGACGTCAGGGCGACTTTGCCGAGTGCCTGCTCGATGTCGTCGAGATGGGTCGGGTTCGACACGGATAACACCTTGCCGTCGCGTTTGCGCACGATCACCAGTTTGGGCAGCGCACGAACACGCTTGAACTCGCTGACGGCATCGAACGAGATCAACGACACGGGAAAGCCCAGCGGATTCTCACCGAGGTAGCGGTCGAGTGCGGCAGCATCGAAATCCAGACCACACCGATCAGCGTGACATTCCGTTTCCGGAACATCGACGCGAAACGGTCGGCATCGGCCAGTTCCCGGCGGCACGCCGGACACCACGTGGCCCAGAACAACACGGCGACCGCGTCGCCATCGCCGCCCGCCAGGTCGATCGTGCGGCCATCGACGAGCGTCAGCCGCGGCAACTGCACGAACTGGGTTTCGGACAGTTCCCCGTCGGCCTCGAGCACTTCACACGGACAGGCGTGCGCGCTGACTGCCGCCCATGCCATTGCAATGGTCGCAACCACGACCGCGAGCGTTCGTCTCATGGTTACCTGCTTTCTCCGGTGATGGAACCTGCCGGTGGCGGCCTGCCGGCCGCCCCCTGACGTCACAGGACGATCAAGCGTTCAGCAGCTTGACGAAGGTATCGGCCGAGATGACCGGAGCGAAGAAGTTGTTGATTCGCTCCATCGCGGCGGCCTCCTGCTCCGGCTTCTGGCAACCGCAGGCATCGCCGATGACGATCGGCAGGTAGCCGTTGTCGCGCGCCGCCCGCGCGTTGCCCTCGATGCACCAATCGAGGTGGATGCCGGTGAGCACGATCACCTGTACGCGCTTGCGGGCGAGATCGAGCGGCAGTTGCGTGCCGACGAACGCGGTCTGCAGCGCGAGCTCGCTGAACTCCAGATCGCCGGGCTTGATGAGTTCGGCCAGCGGCGTCGCGATCTCGTTGTCCTTGGCCTGCTTCTCCAGCGGCCAATCCTCGATGCCCTTGGTCCACGTCGCGTATTGGGCGCGATCGAAATCGCTCTGCGGGTAGTTCTGCCGGAAGACTTCGTAGCCGATCCACGCGAAGGTCTTGAAGTTGTCGTGCTTGCGCGCTTCCTTCGCGACCTTGACGGCCGCTTCGAGACTGCCGCGTTCCCACTGGCGCTCGCTGGCCTGCGCACCCCAGGGTTCGTACAGACTCTTGACGGCGCTGATCGACAGGAACGCCGCAGGGCGCTTGAGAATCTCGGCCAGATCCAGCGACTTCCACTGCGGCGCGAGTTCGGGGATCGCGTGGACGCCCCCCAGCTTCTTCTTGTCCTCTGCGGCTTCCGCCGTGGAGGACGACAGGGCGGCGGCAATGCCGCCGGCAGTGGCGGCGACTCCGGCGACGTTCGTCATGAAGGTGCGGCGGGTCGGGTCAAGCTCGGTCATGGGATGGTCTCCAGTCGACATTCGTGGGCAGTTGGCGTGGCGAACATTGGAACCGCGTTGTTCGCTATCGGAAACTTTGCAAATGTCGGACCACCTGACGAATACGAGATCGATTTTCTATTTATTACATGAATTCAAATTGATATATGTGTTTCACAGAATTTCAAGACGAACATCAATGCACAGGAGTTGTGCACTATGGAGAACGAATCGTCCTCTATGGTGCCCTTGCACGGTCACCGGACCGGCGGACGAGGCACCACGGTCGCCATGTAGTACACGCACGGAACGGGATTGAAATTCGAGAACGCGTGGGGGCGGTCGCACGGAAAACAGACGCTGTCGCCCGCCGACAGCGTGAACTCCGCGCGGCCGACGGTGAGATGAAGATCACCTCGCGCGACGAACATGTAGCCCAGCGTGCCTTCGGACTGCGCATTCAGCTCGCCCGTGGTTTCGGCCGGACCGATGGAACCCCGCACCATCTCGAAGCCGCTGCCGCGCAATGCCGGTGACAGCACACGGCGCTCCCAGCGTTCGGCGTCGCCGATGACGACATGATCACCGCACCGCACCACCACGACACCGGATTCGACTTCGTCTTCCAGCAGGTCGGACACCGACACGCCGAGGGCCGCCGCGATCCGCGCGACGATCACGATGGACGAAACCTTCTGGCCGTTCTCGATCGCGCTCAACATGCTCTTGCTGACCCCGGCGAGTGCCGCCAGATCCGACATCGCGAGATCCCGCTTCTCGCGCTCCCGGCGGATGTTGGCGCCCAGAATCTGAATATCGAGATCCGCCAGTTCGCCGGGCTTCCGTGCCGTGGCCCCGCGATCACTCCATTCCATCCGACTCTCCTTGGTAAGCTTCGGACCGAAAGCCACCGACGATGCGTTCTGCAATCACCCCTGCCTTCGATCGTCGCAGCATACCCGCAGTCCGCGCCGCCGTGGCGAACCACGCCGAACGCCCGGCACGACCCGATCGGAAACGCACCGACCCCGTGAACGCCGCCGTACAACAGAATCCTTCGCACACGACCCTGGGTTGGGATCTCGGCGGCGCCCACGTGAAGCGGGTCGCCCTGGACGAAAAGGGGCGCGTGCTCGCCGCGGAGCAGGTGCCGTGCAAGCTCTGGCTGGGCTTGGAGCATCTGGCTGCGGCGGTTCGCGCGCTGGATCGACCCGGCACCACGGCGCACGCCGTCACCATGACGGGCGAGTTGGTGGACCTGTTCGCCGATCGCGCCAGCGGCGTCGAACGGATCCTGCGTACATTCAACGAGAACATCGCACCCGCAGCCGTGCATGTATTCGCCGGCGACGCGTTCATCGACGCGATGACCGCGACGGCACGATGGATGGATGTCGCTTCCGCGAACTGGCGCGCAACCGCGCAGTTCGTCGCGCGCAACGTCTCCGATGCGCTCGTGCTCGACATCGGCAGCACGACGACCGATGTGATCCCGGTGTCCGCAGGCCGCATCGTGCGCGGCTCGCGGGACGACCACGGCCGACTCACGGATGACTCGCTCGTCTACACCGGTGCGGTGCGCACGCCGTTGATGGCAATCGCCGAACGCATGCCGTTCCGCGGAAAGTCCGTGGCGTTGATGGCCGAATGGTTCGCCACCACCGCCGACGTGCATCGCATCCTGGGCGATCTCGACCCGGCCTTCGACCACGCGGACACGGCCGACGGCCGCAGTCGTTCGACGCGAGACAGCATGGGACGACTCGCGCGAATGATCGGCTGCGACGTGGAAGCAGCGTCGGAAGCCGACTGGATCGCCCTCGCAAAGGCGTTCGCCGATCGACAACTCGATCGCATCGTGCGGGCGTGCGAACGCCAGGTTGCCGACTGCCGCTTGCCGCCCGACGCTCCGATCGTCGGCCTCGGCGCGGGACGATTTCTTTGCCGGCGCGCGGCCGTCCGACTCGGCCGCGCCTATGTCGATTTCGCGCGCTTGACCGATGCACCCGACGATCTCGCGACCGCCGTCGAAGTCTGCGGACCGGCCTTTGCCGTCGGACGGCTGTGGATGGATCGCCCGTGATGAACCGCGCCATCGTGCTGAAGATCGGCGGCAGCCTGATGCGCAGCGGCGCCGCGCGTGAATTGATGCAAGCCATCGCGGCCCGCCCCTTGTTGGCGCCGATCATCGTGCCCGGTGGCGGCATGTGGGCGGACCACGTGCGCGAAGAACAGCAACGGCTCGGATTCTCCGATGTTGCAGCGCATCGAATGGCGTTGCATGCGATGGATGCCGGTGCGGCGCTGCTGGCCGATTTCGCCGCCCCCGCTGCCCGGGTTTGCGAAATCGCGGACGATTTCGATCGGGCTCCACGCGAAGGACGCATCGCGATCTGGGCGCCCTCGCGGATGGCGCTCGCGGCAACCGACATCCCCGCCCGTTGGGACGTGACTTCCGACAGCCTCGCTGCGTGGCTCGCGATGCAGTTGCGCGTCGAACGGCTGATCCTCGTGAAGTCGTGCGAGATTCCGGCATTGATTGCCAGCGACGCCAACGCGCTGACTGCGGCCGGCATCGTCGACGCTGCGTTCCCGGCATTCATGCGGAACTCCATGATCGACTGGAAGGTCGTTCCAGGAACGAGTGGCGCGCTGCACGCCCTGGACACCGGTTGAGCCGCGGACCTCTTTTGGTCGGCGCCCGGCTGTGTTACATCAACGCCATGCGGCCCCACGGCCCACGATCGACCCAATGGAGGCGTCCATGTCCGGCAAACTGAAACCCATCCCGTCCACCCGCCTGCGCGACCGCGTCGGCGAGGAAGAATGGCAGGCCCGCTGCGATCTCGCGGCCGGCTACCAGTTGGCGGCCCACTTTCGCTGGACCGACCTGATCTTCACGCACTTCACCGCACGGGTGCCCGGCTCGGAGTACATGTTGATCAACCCCTACGGCCTGATGTTCGACGAGATCACCGCGTCGACGCTGGTCAAGATCGACCATGACGGCAAGGTCGTCGACGACCCCACGGGGTTGGGCATCAACTACGCCGGCTTCGTCATCCACGGCTGCGTCCACGAGGCGCGACCGGAAGTGAACGCGGTGATCCATACGCACACCCGCGCGGGAGTGGCGGTCTCGGCGCAGAAACAGGGGTTGCTGCCCATCAGCCAGCACGCGCTGCGCAACTACGGGATGCTGACCTACCACGACTACGAAGGCATCGCACTCGAACTGGACGAACGCCAACGGCTGGCCGCCGATCTCGGCAAGACCTCGAAGGCGATGATCCTGCGCAACCACGGCCTGCTGACGCTGGGTGCTTCCGTCAGCGAAGCATTCGAGCTGATGTACAACCTCGACACCGCGTGTCAGATTCAGGTCGACGCACTGGCCGGTGGCCGCGTCGAAGTGGGCCTGATCAACGAGGAGACCGCGCGCAAGGGCTATCAGCAATTCCTCGGGCCGGGCGGCGCGGAAGTCGACAAGGTGTGGACCGCGATGCTGCGGATGCTGGATCGGAAGGGAGTTGAGTATCGGAGTTGAGCGCACCACCCTGCGCTCTCCCGCGCTTGCTCGGCGCAGAGACTGCGTTTCCACGGTGGCCAGCCGACATCGCGCGCTGCGGTTCCGTACGAACCCCCGATTACCAGCGCATCACGAGTCGGCCCGACACCTACTGCATGTTCCTGTATTCGAGCTTCCAAGTCGTCCCACCATCCGACGAATGTCCGACGGCATACTTTCCGTGGACGCCTTGAAAGACGTACAGCAAAGCACCGGACTCCAGCACGCGTAGCTTCATCTGCGGCCAAGTCTCGTCAGCTATCTTGTCGTAGTACCCACCACCGTCGCTATCCTCGATCGGCATCCAGTCTCGCGGCACGACTTCCCAGGTTTCGCCGCCGTTCCGGCTCTTGAATAGCTGCATGAGACGCTGACTGAAAGTCACGTCGAAAGCGCGATAGAACAACGTCCCGTCGGCGGCCTTCTGCGGCGCATCGAGTTTCTGCGTACTGGGGGCATTGATCTTCTTCCACTTCCTGCCTTCGAGATCGAACAGATATCCTGCCGCAATCAATCCGCCCACATCGCCCACACCGAGAGGGCGCGTCAGGATTCCGATGGATCCATCCGGATTCACGTTCAATCGATCGAAGCTACCGGGGATCGGACCAGGGTAGGTTTCCCAATCAACCGAACCGCTTCGGAGCAGATGCAAAGTTCCATTTGAGGTGGCGTATCCGATTCCGTCCTTGCTCCGCCATACCCAATAGCGAATCCGATCGCCCCACAATCCACCCACCAGACTCTGGCTGTGAATCTGCTTCCACTGGCCCGCCTCGAGGGCGTGAGAGTGGAAGAACTGAAGTTCCTGACCTCGCTCCACAGCGATCCGCCAACCGTCCTGGGCGTTTCCGTCGATCAGTGCGTACTTCCCGACCGGCAGATCACCTGGATCCACCGGGGTCAGAACGGACTGCCCCGACGCCAGCTTGACGAATAGACCAAACTCGCCCACACCCACCAATGCGACATCCGGTAGCTCGCCAGGCAGGACCGACGAGAACGTCAACAGTTCGTCGAACTGCAGCACACTCCATCCACCGTCATCCAGGCGCAGCAGGATCGACCCCATCCGCGCCGGCATGATGACGGCGTTGTCCATCTTGACCGGCATCGAGATGCCAGTCGGGGCGGACCGGGCCACTTTCTCGACCTCCTTCATGGCGTCGGGGCCGATCCAGCTTGTTCCCGAGCGTGACGCAAGCGAATCGGCATATCCGGACCCGATCCTGCGAAGCAGATTCTGGTTGGATGGCACGACGCCACTTCGGCCCACCATGATTCCTCCTCCGACTGGCACTGTGGTCATCACCAGGCGCCCCAGATCTGCCATGCCATCGGGTTCCACCTTGAATGACAAGGATGCGCGCTGGGGTTGGTCCTCGCGTCGGTTGAAATCGACGTCTCGCGCGCGAAACTCGGACGGGTAGCCGTAGCCGAGGAGTTCATAGTCACCGGCCGGTACAGCGCCGATGAATAGCGCGGTATCGATCGACAAATCGGCCGATGACCGCGGCAGATTCCAATACTCCCCGTTGGGCTTTCCGTTCGACAACCGCTGAACCCTCAGATGCGATACATGGTCCAGTCGCGGGCTGTTCGACGTCAGGCTGACGACGACGAGACCCTGCCCTGCCCGCAGCACGGCGTTCCCGGGATCCGGCGCATGGGCGGTCTGCGCACAACCGGCCAGCATTCCCGCCACCAGGACGATCGATGCAAGCCAGCACATGACGGTCTGACGGTATCTCATCTGCTCTACCCCTTTTCCTTGTGAACTTGTTGATGCAACTCAACGCCCCAGCATGCTGATCCCCTGCTCTGCCGCCAATGCCTTCGCCAGTTCCGCGGCGTTGCCATACCCGATCAGCTCCAGCCTCGGCGCGATCTCGGCCAATGGCACCATGACGAAGGCCCGCTCGTGCATGCGCGGGTGCGGCACGGTCAAGCCCGGACCTTCGTACCGTTCATCGCCGTAGAGCAGCAGATCGAGGTCGAGCGTGCGCGGACCGTTCGGGATCTCGCGGACCCGGCCGTGTTCGCGTTCGATGCGCAGCAGATGGTCGAGCAGCGCACGCATCGGAATCGCCGTTTCGAGGGCCGCAACGGCGTTGATGAAGTCGGGCTGATCCGCATACCCTATCGGGGCGGTGCGATAACGCGAAGACGTTCGCACGACCCGGGTATCAGGCAACGCCATCAGGGCACGCAGCGCCGAGTCGAGCTGCTCGTCCGGCGACGCGAGATTGGATCCCAGCCCGACGTAGGCAATGACAGGAGCAACGGCGGTGGATGAAACGGTCATCGGATCGATGCGATCAATGGACGATGGCGCCGTGCGTGCCCTGCGGGTGCTGGTAAGCCCCGAGTCGCTGGCCGAAGCCCATGCCGCCATCGCCGGCGGCGCGCACATCGTGGACGTGAAGAACACACGGGAGGGTTCAC
>JAHCKV010000102.1 GCA_026125595.1 Burkholderiales bacterium
GCTTCGACTCGGTCCGCGAGCCCCGCTTGCTCGATCTTGCCGCGGGCCATCGCAATGCTGTCGGCTTCGATGTCGACACCGATCGCACGTGCCGCCGGAAACGCCTTCGCCAGCTGCAGCAGCAGATTGCCGGTGCCCGTTCCGACCTCAAGCACGGTTCCGCCGGCGGCCAGGCGTTCGGGAAGTCCGGCGAGACCGGGCAGCAACTTCTTCGCAGTCGCGATCTGCAATCCCCACGTCGATTCGGCGATCAGCTGGTTGAAACCATCACCGCGCCCTTGAAACGCTTTCACGGCTCCGGTCCTGAACGAATCGCGGCTGCGCCGGAAATCATCCGCCGCCACATCGGTCCCGAGCTTCACGTAGCCGCCGAGAAAGCGGGGATGTCCCGGCGACGCGAGGATCTGATCGAAGTGCGGCGCCAATCGGTACAACGGCCCCTCGTCGGCGTCGAGCAGTTCCATGCCGTAGGCGGTGCGACACCAGACATCCACGTGGCGTGTCCGCAATCCGAGCCGGGCGGCCAGCGCTTCCGCCGTGCTGCCCGGCGCCTGCGCCAGCGCGCGGAACAGTCCGAGCTCGAGGCCGAGCGCGATCAGATGAACGGTGTTGAAGCCGCGGCGCCATTCGAAGATGCGGGCGACCTGGCTGTCGGCAGTCGGTGCGATGGAATCGCTCATGGTGGGACGCTTCCTGGAACGGAGTCGAAGGGAAGTCGATTGTAGAAGCAACCGCCCGTACCAACCGTCGCGCGTCTACACCACGCCCTCCACACGGAAAACCGCCGCCGCGATCCGGTGCACGGATCGTCGCCGGATCCTCATTTCGGTGCGTCGATTCGCACCGCATGCTCCATCAACACCCATAACAAAAAACGGTGGTATTCGATAACAACTACTCATTATCCATTTGCGATAGCGGGCGCTAGTCTGTTCATACGCGATGCATACGACGGCATCGCAACCGCACGTCATCGGTCGGAGCGCCATCGGCCCTCCGGTCCCGTCGAATGAACCAGCGCCTGGGGGCCCCACATGGATTCAACCAAACCGACAACCGAAACCACCGAACCGGATATGCCTGACGCGCCGGCGATCGACCCGACCCGTCGCAGTCTGCTGAAGGGCGCAGCCGCCGTTGCGAGTGTCGCGGGAACACAGGCGATCACCGGCTTTCCGCTGATCTGGGCACAGGACATCAAGAACATCGAGTTGCGCCACGTCGGCGTTTCGTACTCGGTGGTGAAGGCGATCGGCGACCAGGCGTCCAAGGACCTCGGCTTCAAGGTGACGATGCAGAACCTCGACACGTCGGCCGCCATCAACCGCTTCGTCACGCAACCGAATTCGGTCGACATCGCCGACGTCGAGGGATGGCAATCGAAGCTCGCCACCAAGCGTGGCGTATTGCAAGGCATCGAGGTCAAGAAGATCAAGGAGTTCGACAACATCCTGCCGATCTTCACGAAGGGCGAGATCGGCGGCAAGACGGTGTCGCGGCAGGGCATCTCGCCGTACGAAGCGATGTACATCGCGAAGAAGGACGCCACCGAACTGCACGAAGGGGTCACCGACTGGGCCACGTTCCTGCCGCAGGTCTACAACGCCGACTCCATCGGCTATCGGCCCGATCTGATCAAGCGCGAGATCACCGAGTGGAAGGAACTGATCAATCCCGAATTCAAGGGCAAGGCCGCCATTCTCGACGTGCCCGCCATCGGCATCATGGATGCCGCGCTGTGTTTCGAGAGCGCCGGCGAGATCAAGTACGGCAACAAGGGCAACATGACGAAGTCCGAGATCGACTTCACGATCAACCGGCTGATCGAGCTGAAGAAGCAAGGCCACTTCCGCGCCACATGGACGACCTTCGATCAGTCGGTGCAGCTGATGGCCGCCGGCGAAGTCGTGATCCAGTCGATGTGGTCGCCCGCCGTGGCCGCCGTGCGCGTCAAGGGCATGCCATGCATCTACGCGCCGGTGAACCTCAAGGGCGGCAAGGAAGGCTATCGCGGCTGGTGTAACGGCATGGCGCTGATGAAACACCTGAACGGCAAGAAGCTCGATGCGGCCTACGAATACCTGAACTGGTACCTGTCGGGCTGGCAAGGTGGCTTCGTCGCGCGCTACGGCTATTACAGCCCCGTCCCCTCCACGGCGAAGAAGTTCCTGACCGCCAATGAATGGGATTACTGGTACGAAGGCAAGCCGGCGAAGGAAACCATCCTCGATCCGTACGGCGTGGCGATGGAAAAGGCCGGTGCGAAGCGTGACGGCGGCTCGTTCCTCGATCGTGTGACCAACATCTCGTGCTGGAACACGCTGATGGACGAAGCGCAGTACATGAACAAGCGCTGGAACGACTTCAAGGCCGCCTGATCGTTCTGCGTCCGAGCAATCGCCCTGGAGGCCGCGGTTCCGTTTCCGGGGCGATTGCGCCGAGCATCCCGATTCTGTCCATTCCATGACCGACCGCAACCGGAAGACCGGCTGGTTCTTCGCGGCACCGCTGGTGGTGGTGCTGATTCCCTTCTTCATCGCGACGATCGCTGTCGTGCTGATCGCGAGCTTTCTCGAGCACGACGGCTTCGGCGGCATGATCGCCAGCTTCACGCTGGAGAACTACGCCGATCTGCTGCGCTCGGATCTCACGTGGAAGCTGTACCTGAGCATGGTGAAATTCTCCGTGCTCACGTGGATCGGCACCCTCGTGATCGGATTCTGGGTCGCATACTTTCTGGTGTTCCACGTACGCAACCCGCTGCTGTCCATCGGTTTGTTCCTGCTGGGCACGGTGCCGTTCTGGACCTCGAACATCATCCGGATGATTTCGTGGATCCCGCTGCTGGGCAAGGAAGGACTGATCAACTCGACGCTGCGGGCCACCGGCGTCATCGATGAACCGCTCGAGTTCCTGCTGTTCTCGGATTTCGCGGTCGTCGTCGCCTACGTGCATCAGCTGACCATCTTCATGATCGTGCCGATCTTCAATTCCATGGCGCGAATCGACAAGCGCACCATCGAGGCGGCCCTGGATGCGGGCGCGACACGATCGGAAATCATGCGCTGGATCGTCGTGCCGCTGAGCAAGAGCGGCATCGCGCTCGGCTCCATCTTCGTGCTGTCCATGGTCATGGGTGACTTCTTCGTCGTGAAGGTGATGAGTGGCGGCGGCTCGGCCTCGATCGTGTCGGCGCTGTTCGAAGACATCGCGGTGCTGCAGTACCCCCCTGCCGCCGCCAACGCGGTCGTGCTGCTGATCGTCGTCGTCGTCGTGATCTCGCTGATCCTGCGCACCGTCGACGTCCGCAAGGAGATCACCCGATGAGCAACTCCACGCCGCATCGACGCATCCGCACTCTCGACGAACCCGGCAAGCCGTGGACATTCTGGGTCCTGCTGGCCGTCTTCGTCGCGTACGTGCTCGCGCTGTACGGACCGATGTTCTGCATCTACATCCTGTCGTTCCAGGATCTGCGCGGCGGCCTCGTGTTCCCGATGAAAGGGTTGTCGGTCCACTGGTTCGTCGATCTCTTCACGCAAGTCCGCACCGGCGACGTGAAAGGCGGCTTCCAGCGCTCCATCGTGCTCGCCGCGATGGTGACGGTGCTGACCGTCGTCGGCTCGTTCATGGCCGGCATGGCGTTCCGGCAGCGCTTCAAGGGCGACACCGTCGTCTTCTACCTGATGATCGGCAGTCTCGTGGCACCCGGTCTGGTGCTGGGCATCGGGATCGGCATGCTGTTCCAGTACTTCGGCATCGAGGCCGCCTGGTACAGCTCCGCCCTCGGCGCGCACCTGAGCTGGACGCTGCCGTTCGGCGTCCTGGTGATGTTCGCCGTGATGGCGCGCTTCGATCGCGCGTGGGAGGAAGCCGCGCGAGATCTCGGCGCCTCGTCGTGGCAGGTCATCCGGATGGTGGTGATTCCCATCCTCGCGCCCGGGCTGGTGGCCGTCGCGCTGTTCGGCTTCACGCTGTCGTACGACGAGTTCTCCCGGAGTCTGCAGACCTCCGGTTCCCTCAACACCTTGCCGCTCGAGATCTGGAGCATGACCCTCAACGTGACCTCGCCCTCGCTGTATGCCCTGGGCACCGTGACCACGATCGCATCGTTTCTGATCATCGGTCTCTGCCTGGGCCTGATCGCCTACCTGCAACGGCGGCGCGCGCGCCGCGTTGCAGGCGCCTGAGCCGGAACTCCGCCATGACGATCGAGAAAGGTGACATCGAACTGGCCGGCGTGTTCAAGCGCTTCGGCAACTTCACCGCAGTCGACGGCGTGAACCTGAAGGTACCCGACGGCGCGTACTGCTGCTTCCTCGGGCCGTCCGGCTGCGGCAAGACCACGATCCTGCGGATGATCGCAGGCCATGAGGATCCGACCGAGGGCGAGATCCTGATCGGCGGTCAGAACGTCGTCGGCATGCCGCCGGTCCAGCGCCGCACCGCGATGATGTTCCAGTCGTACGCGCTGTTTCCGCATCTGTCCGTCCGTGACAACGTCGCGTTCGCGCTGCGCGTGCGCGGCCAGTCGAAGCAGGAACGCTATCGCGCGGCCGACTCGATGCTCGAACGCGTGCACATCACCGAACTGGCCGATCGCCTGCCGGGTCAGCTCTCCGGCGGTCAGCAACAGCGCGTTGCGCTGGCCCGTGCCGCGATCACCGAACCGAAGGTCCTGCTGCTCGACGAGCCGTTGTCGGCGCTGGACGAACAACTGCGCATCCAGATGCGCACCGAGCTTCGGCGCATGCAACGCGATCTGGGCATCACGTTCATCCACGTCACCCATACCCAGCTCGAGGCGATCTCGCTGGCCGACATCGTGGTGGTGATGGAAAGGGGCAAGATCAAGCAGGCCGCACCGGCCCGGGACGTCTACGCCCAGCCGAAGGATCGCTATGTCGCCGAGTTCCTCGGGGGGCAGAACGTGCTGTCGGGCAAGGTGGAACGGATCAACGGCGAGACCGTGCTGATCAACGCGCCCGACACGGAAGGCATCGTCGTCCCGTTGCGCGACGGCATGCGTCCTCGGGACGGTGCGGCCGTCGACATCGCCGTGCGCCGCGACGACATCCGGCTGCGGCGTCCCGCCGCCGGCGCCGCTGCCGATGGATGGAACGCCGTGAACACCCGGGTCCTCGCCGTCGAGTACCAGGGCATGTACGTCAAGGTCATTCTCGACAGCGGCTCCGATCGTGAATTCGTCGCCTATGTCCCCGAACGGGAATTTTTCGAAACTGCCTTTTCGATCGGCGAGATCGTCGTCGCCACCTGGATGGCCGGGCAGTCGCTGCTGCTCGCCTGAATCATTTCTCCGGAGACTTCCATGCAGATCCGTTTCCAGTTGAACGGCAAACCCGTCACCGTCGACGTCCCGCCGCACGAACTGCTGTCCGAGCTGCTGCGGGACCGATTGGGCCTGACCGGCACCCACGTGGGATGCGATACCAGCCAGTGCGGCGCCTGCGTCGTGCACGTCGATGGCCGTTCGGTGAAGTCGTGCACCACGCTCGCCGCGGCACTCGAAGGCGCCACCGTGACCAGCATCGAAGGCCTTGCCGACGGCGCGGCGCTGCATCCGATGCAGCAGGCATTCCACGAAAAGCACGGACTGCAATGCGGCTTCTGCACGCCCGGCATGATCATGAGCTCGGTCGAGTTTGCGAAGAACAATCCGGATCCGACGCCGGAAGCCGTCCGTCACTGGCTCGAGGGCAACTTCTGCCGTTGCACCGGCTACCAGAACATCGTCTCGTCCGTGCAGGCCGGCGCCGCCGCCATGCACGCGCAACGCAAGGGGGCCTGAGCCATGAATGCTCGCACCGGAATCGGCGCGTCGCTGCTGCGCAAGGAAGATCTGCGCTTCGTCACGGGTCGCGGCAACTACGTCGCGGACATCCAGCGACCCGGGATGGCGATCGGCGTGTTCGTCCGCTCGCCCCACGCCCATGCGAGGCTGCTGTCCATCGACACCACCGCGGCGAAGGCGATGCCCGGCGTGGTGGGCATCTACACGGGCGCCGATCTCGACGCCGACGGCGTCGGCGGGCTGCCGTGCGCGTGGCCGGTGACCGGCAAGGGCAACACGCCGAGCAAGGAACCCGTGCATCCGGCCCTGGCCCGCGGCAAGGTGCGTCACGTGGGCGATCCGGTGGCTTTCGTGGTCGCCGACACGATGGTGCAGGCGAAGAACGCCGCGGAAGCCGTGGTCGTGGAATACGAACCGCTTCCCGCCGTCGTGGGTGTGCTCGACGCGCTGAAACCCGGTGCCACCGCCGTGTTCGACGACATTCCCGACAACGTCTGTGTCGATTGGGAAGTGGGTGATGCGGCGGCGACCGACGCCGCGTTCGCGAAGGCGGCCCACGTCGCGCGGCTGAGTCTGGTGAACAACCGGCTGGTGGGCAATCCGATGGAACCGCGGGCGGCGGTCGCGGAACACGATCCGTCACGGGGATCGCACACGTTGTGGACGACCAGCCAGTTTCCGCACATCGTCAAGCTGCTGATGGGCAACTTCGTGCTGCATCTGCCGCAGCACAAGATCCGCGTCGTGTCGCCCGATGTCGGCGGCGGATTCGGCGTGAAGCAGTTCCACTACGCCGAAGAAGCCGTCGTCACGTGGGCGGCGAAGAAGGCGCTGCGCCCGGTCAAGTGGGTCTGTGAGCGCAGCGAAGGCTTCCTGTCCGATGCCCATGGCCGCGATCACGTGACCGAGGCCGAACTGGCGCTGGACGAACGCGGCAAGTTCCTCGGCCTGCGTGTGCGCACCATCGCCAACATGGGTGGATACCTGTCGACGTTCGGGCCGAACATTCCGACGAACCTGTACGGTCTGCTGCTGGCCGGCGTGTACACGACGCCGGCGATCTACTGCGAAGTGAAGGCGGTGTTCACGAACACGTTGCCGGTCGACGCCTATCGCGGCGCCGGGCGGCCCGAGGCCACGTTCGTGCTGGAGCGTATCGTCGATGTGGCCGCCAGCGAGATGGGCATCGACAAGGCCGAGATCCGCCGTCGCAACATGATCCCGCCGGATGCCTATCCGTACAAGACACCGGTGATGATGGAATACGACAGCGGCGACCCCGGCGGCTGTCTGGACCGGGCACTCGCCGCCATCGACTGGACGGGGTTCGGCAAGCGTCGGGCCGAATCCGCCAGCCGCGGCAAGCTGCGCGGCATCGGTCTCACCACCTACATCGAGGCGTGCGGTCTCGCGCCGTCGCGTATCGCGACCCGGCTCGGTGCCCGCGGCGGCCTGTTCGAAAGCGCCACCGTGCGGGTGCATCCGACCGGTGACGTGACCGTGCTGATGGGCACCCACAGCCATGGCCAGGGACACGAAACCACGTGCTCCCAGATCGTCTCCGAGCGGCTCGGCATCCCACCCGAGAACATCGAGGTGGTGTTCGGCGACACCGATCGCGTCCAGTTCGGCCTCGGCACCTACGGCTCGCGCTCCGCGGCCGTCGGCGGTTCGGCGCTGGCGAAGGCCACCGACAAGGTCATCGTCAAGGGTCGCAAGATCGCCGCGCACATGCTGGAAGCTTCCGAGGAAGACGTCACGTTCGCCGATGGCCGCTTCTCCGTTGCCGGCACCGATCTGTCGAAGACATTCCAGGATGTGGCGCTGATGGCCCACTACCCGGTGGACTATCCGCTCGAGATTCTCGAACCCGGCCTCGAAGAGCAGGCGTTCTACGATCCGGTGAACTTCACGTTCCCGTGCGGCGCCCACATCGCGGAAGTGGAGATCGATCCGGAGACCGGCGTGGTCAGTCTGGTCGACTACGTGGCGGTCGACGATGTCGGCACCGTCATCAATCCGATGATCGTCGACGGCCAGATCGTCGGCGGCATCGTGCAGGGCGTGGGCCAGGCGCTGTTCGAAGACTGCGTCTACGACGAGTCGTCGGGCCAGTTGCTGTCGGGCTCGTTCATGGACTACTGCCTGCCCCGCGCCGATCAGTTTCCGCAGATCACCGTGCAGACCCACGTCACGCCGTGCACCCACAACGCGCTCGGCGTGAAGGGTTGCGGCGAAGTCGGCACGATCGCGTCCCCCGCCACCGTGATCAACGCCGTCGTGGATGCGCTCGCGCATCTGGGCGTCAATCACGTGGACATGCCGGCGTCACCCAATCGCGTCTGGCGCATCATCAACGACGCAGGGTTCGGCCAGACGGCCAAGTGACCTCTCGACCCCGACCGGAGCCCCGCCCATGAGAACCTTCGATTACGTGCGTCCGGCCACGCTGCCGGAAGCCCTCTCCGCCCTCGCCGCATCGCCGGAAGCCCGGGCGCTCGGTGGCGGCATGAGCCTCGTTCCCGCGCTCAAGCTGCGTCTCGCAGCGCCTTCCGCGCTGGTGGATCTGCGCGGCATCCCCGAACTGCGCGGCATCCGCATCACCGATGATGCGATCGTCATCGGTGCAACGACCACCCATGCCGACGTGGCGGCGCATCCGGCAATCCTCGACCGTCTGCCGGCGCTGGCGGCGCTCGCCGGCGGCATCGGCGATCCACAGGTCCGCAACTGCGGCACCATCGGCGGTGTCGTCGCCAACAACGATCCGTCGGCCGACTATCCGGCGGCGCTGCTGGCGCTCGGCGCCAGCATCGAGACCTCGCGTGGGTCGCACGCGGCCGACGACTTCTTCACCGGCATGTTCGAGACGGCGCTGGCGCCGGGCGAGATCGTGACCGCGATCCGGTTCCCGATTCCGAAACAGGCGGCGTACGAGAAATTCAAGAGTCCGGCATCGCGCTACGCGTTGGTCGGCGTGTTCGTCGCGGTCACGGCCGGCGGCGTGCGCGTGGCGGTCACCGGCGCGGCGTCCTGCGTGTTTCGCGCGGAGATGATCGAATCGGCGCTGGGTGAACGGCTGGCGCCGGAGTCCCTGGAGGGCCTGCGGTTCTCCACCGACGGGCTCAACGCCGACATGCACGCGGATGCGCCCTTTCGCGCTCACCTGATCGGCGTCCTGGCCCGTCGCGCGGTGTCGAAGCTGCTCGCGACCGGCAAGGTGAACTGATGACGGGATCCCAAACAGCGACGGCAGCACCGCCGCAGATCGGGGAGCTCGCACGATTGTCGGCCGTCGACCTGATCGCCGGCTATCGCCAGCGACGGTTCTCGCCGACCGATGTGATCGAAGAGGTCATCGCGGCGCTGCGCGCCACCGATTCCTTGTGCAACGTGATGGTCACGCCGATGTTCGACGGTGCCCGCGAATCGGCCAGGGCCGCCACGGAAGCATGGCGACGCGGCGAACCGGCAGGCGCCCTGA
>JAHCKV010000103.1 GCA_026125595.1 Burkholderiales bacterium
CCACGCCCCACCCGTATCCCGTGCCGTCCGCGACGTACATCACCCCGGCCCTGCCGGCCTTCTTGAAGGAGGCGACGAACAGGGGCTCGGTGATCTGGTGGTCGTCGGCCCGCATCCAGCTCTCGCCCACGCCGGCGTCGTAGCGCATGTCCTCCAGCGCCCGCGCCACCTTCTCCGGATCGGCGGAGCCGGCCTTGTCGATCGCCTTTGCCCACATGTCGACGGTGTACTTGATCGGCAGGAAGCCCCAGTCCTCGTCGTTCTTCTTCTTGTACTCGAGGTAGGTCTTTTCCATCGGGCTGCCCGACAGGTTCGGGAACCAGCTCGCCACCGTCTTCACGCGCTCCGCGCCGGAGCCGCCGAAAGCCCGGGGCGTGCCGACCAGATAGGCGTAGTTCGTGTAGAAGGTCGCCTTCAGGCCCACCTCCTCCGCCGCCTTGATCAGCAGGGCAAGGTCGCTGCCCCAGTTGCCGGACAGCACGGTGTCGGCGCCGCTCGCCTTGATCTTCGCGATGTAGGGCGCGAAGTCCTTCACCTTGCCCAGCGGATGCAGATCGTCGCCGACGATCTGGATGTCGGGGCGCTTCTTCGCCAGCATCTCCCGGGCAGCCTTGCTGATCGCCTGTCCGAACGAGTAGTCCTGGTTGATCAGATAGACCTTGGCCGGTGCCTTCTGCGCGGCGATGAAATCGGTCAGTCCCTTGACCCGCATGTCGGTGTGGGCCTCCCAGCGGAAATGCCAGAAGCTGCATTTCTCGTTGGTCAGCGGCGGATCCTGCGCGGCGATGTTGAGCAGCAGCACGGCCTGATCCGGATTGCGGCTGTTGTGCTTGTTCAGCGATTCGAGCAGCGCATGGGCCACGTGGGACCCGGTGCCGAGCGAGATGAAGCGGATCTTCGAATCGATGATCTGCTTCAGGTTCAGCATGGCCTCCTGCGGGCTGCCCTTGTTGTCGAACCGGACCAGCTCGAGCTTGGTGCCACCGAGCACGCCGCCGCGCGCGTTGATGTCGTCGATGGCGGCCTGCAGCAGCCGGCTGTCGCTTTCGCCGATCAGCGCGAACGGGCCGCTCAGCGGATCCATATGGGCCACCCGGATCGGATCGGCGGCGCCGACGGCCAGGGCCCATCCGAGCAGAAGGCAACCCGTTGCGATGCGTGAAAGCAGTGTTCGGCCCATCTGATGACTCCTCCGTGGATAGCGTGTGATGGCGGCAGCCGGCGCGACGCCGGTCCGCTTTTCGGGCAGTGTGCTCGCGCCCGAGTTCCCCGGCAACGCCCGACCCGGCGGAGGCGGCTATCGGGTGGGCACGCTCAGGACGGGCGTCAGAGCGGTCGATGTGGCGTCGGAGAGCTGGGTCAGCAGGCTCAGGAACGAGAACATGCGCTTGGACCGCAGATCCCGATCGTCCACGTAGAACCAGTAGCCGTGGTGGCGGACGGCGACGACGGCATTGTCGGGCCTTTCCTTGGCGTGCTTCACCGCGACCAGCACGCCGGCAGCGGGGCCTTCGCCCTGAACGAGCTCGCGCCGCAGCGCGCGTCCGTCTTCCACATGTTCGGCGGGCACGTCGACACCGGACGCCACGTCGTTCATGGTTTCGAGCAGGGACCGTGTCAACAGCATGATCTGTCCGCCATCGCCGTGGCCCGAACCGTAGCCCAGACGGTACCGCCCGCGCAGCCCGCCCAGACCGAGTACGCGGTTCACGTACTCCGCGTCTTCGCGGACCTTGCCGTCGAGCTCGGCGCGGCGATCGATCACCAGATCGGTCCCGCGGTCGAGAGGCTCGACATGGACCGTCAGCGCAGCGCTCTCCTGCATGCGTTCCAATGCTTCCAGCACCGGAAAGAAATCGGCGTCTTCCGGTCGCCGCTTCATGCCGACGAACGAACTATTGAAGACACCATTGACGGCGCGCACGGTCATGCGCAACACATAGTCGATGGACCAGCCCGACTGCACCAACGCCATCACCACGTCCGGTGGCAACGGTCGCAGCAGATTCTTCGAGAAGCTTTCCCCTTGAACCGGCGCATACGTGATGGTCGGACGATCGGCATAGCGGCCGGTGCCGCCGAACAGGTGCGTATGGGAACTCTGGTCGAACCCGGCCGACAGGGTCATCTCCGCTTCCAGCGAGTACGAATTGATGACCGATGAGACGTCCAGGAACACGGGCATCTCCTGATAGCGCAGCTTGACCAGGTTGAACAGCAGTTGTTCCTGCAAGGACCGGGCATAGGAGACCTGGTAGTCGAAACGGTCGCGCGCGACGGACGGAGGCCCGTAGCTGTTGCAGCCCGACACCCCGAGGAGACTGCCCAGAATCAACGCCACGCAGGCGGAAACGCGATGCAGGGACATGACGAATGAATCACGAGTCGCAGACCCGCGAAGCCTATCAGCGGCACGCGCCGGACGTCATCCGGAAAGGAAACGCCTCCCGCAGGAGGCGTAGTCCATCGATACGACCGGCGGGAACGGTCAGACCAGCTTGCCGGCCTGGAAGTCCCGCACCGCCTGGATCAGCTCGGCCTGCGTGTTCATCACGAACGGGCCGTGCTGCGCGATCGGTTCACCCAGTGGCCGTCCCGCGATCAGCAGCGCACGCGTCGGCTCGGCGCCCGCTTCCAGCACCACGCCATCGGCCGTCGGTGTATTCGCGAGGATCGCCATGCGCTGCACCGGCACCACCGTTTCGCCGATGCTCAATCCGCCGCGGTAGACGTAGACGAACGCGTTGTGGTCCGCCGGCAACGACTGCTCGAAGCGCGCGCCGGGTTCCAGATGAATATCCAGATACACCGGCTGGGTGCCGTCGCGCTGCATGGCACCGCGCACACCCCGGCTTTCGCCGGCGATCACACGGACCGTGCCGCCGTCGAACCGCGCTTCCGGAATTTCGCTGCTGGGAATGTCGCGGTACCAGGCCGGGATCATCTTGTCCTTCGCGGGCAGGTTGAGCCACAGCTGGAAACCTTCCATGCGACCTTCCTCCTGCTCCGGAATCTCGCTGTGGATCACGCCGCGGCCCGCCGTCATCCACTGCACGCCGCCGTTGGTGAGCAGGCCTTCGTTGCCGGCGGAATCCTTGTGCCGCATGCGCCCGGCGATCATGTAGGTGACGGTTTCGAAGCCGCGGTGCGGATGCGCCGGGAAGCCGGCGATGTAGTCGTCCGGATTATCGGTGCCGAATGCGTCGAGCATCAGGAACGGGTCGAGGCGCCGCTGCAGATTCTGCGTCAGCACGCGCGTGAGCTTGACGCCGGCACCGTCGCTGGTGGCCTGACCGGTGACCAGTCGCTCGACGGCGCGGGTCCGGGTAATGCGATCGGAATCGAGGGTTGCGGTACTCATGGTGATTCTCCCAGTTGCCGGCAAGCCGAGGGTTGTCGTCCGCGAAACGTCAGGCCACGGCGGCTTCGGCATCGTGCCGCAGTCCGGCCAGTTGCGCACGGGCATCGGCGATGCCCCGTGCTTCGGCTTCCGGCCCCAGCGCAAGACCTTCGGCGTAGATGAAGCGCACATCGGTCATGCCGAGGAAGCCCAGCATCGTCTTCAGGTACTCGACGACATGGTCGTTCGGCTGCCCGCGATACATGCCGCCCCGTGCGACGACGGCGTAGACCGTCTTGCCCTTCAGCAATCCTTCGACGCTGCCGGTCTCGGTGTAACGGAACGTCACGCGGGCCTTCGCGATGGCATCGATCCAGTTCTTGAACTGCGTCGTGACGCCGAAGTTGATGGTCGGCACTGCCAGCACGACGACGTCGGCGGCCTGGATCTCGGCAATCAGGGCATCGTCCAGTGCCACGCGGGCAGCCTGGCCCACGGTGCGCTGTTCGGCCGGCGTGAACAGAGCGTCCAGCGTGGCTTCGTCCAGGGCGGGATGGGGATTGCGCGACAAGTCGCGGACCACCAGACGAGCGTCCGGGTTGTCGGCGCGCAGCCCGGCCACCAGTTCGTCGGCAAGGCGGGCAGAGTGGGACCCCTTGTCGCCGGCAAAGGTACGGGGGCTGGAATTGACCTGGAGGATGTTCATGGCGGCACTCCTGAAAGTGGGGTTGCGGTGACTGCTTGACCCCACTGTATTGGCGCACCGGACTCCGCAGAAGCCAGCGAACTGGATAAGACCGTGCCATCAATGGAACAATGGCACCCATGGACGCCGACGCCTCCGACCTTTTGCTGTTCGCCCGCGTCATGGACGCGGGCAGCTTCAGCCGCGCCGCGGACCGGACACAGCTGCCCAAGTCGACGGTGTCACGCCGGATCGCGGCACTCGAGAAACGGTTGGGCGAGAAGCTGCTCCAGCGCACGACCCGCAAGCTGACGCTGACCGATTTCGGCGAGAGCGTGCTGATCCACGCCCGCGTCGTCGCTGCGGAAGTCGACGGTGCGCTGGCGCTCGCGCTGCACCGACAGGCCACGCCCATCGGTCGTCTGCGGGTCTCGATGCCGGAGGACTTCGCCAATCTGGCGCTGACCGGCATGCTGACGCAGTTCGTGATCGATCATCCGCTGGTCTCGCTGGAGATCGACCTGTCGCCGCGTCGCGTGGACCTGATCGGCGAGAACTTCGATCTGGCGATCCGGATGGGCGCCCTGCCCGACGACAGCCAGCTCAGCGCACGGCGGCTCGCGTCGTTCGACGAAGGGCTGTACGCGTCGCCGACCTACCTCCGCGAACAGGGCGAGCCGGTCACGCCGGACGCGCTGCGATCGATGCATGCGCTGATGGTGCTGTCGCGCTCCGGCGATCCGTTGCCGTGGAAGATGCGACGCAGGACCGGTGACGAGACGCTGCAATGGGAAGGTGCGCCCGACCAACGGACGCTGGCGAACTCGCCGGATCTGCTGTTGAAGCTGGCGCGCGGCGGCGCCGGCATCGCTGCCGCGGCGACCTTCTTCACGGCTCCCTATGTGCAGGCCGGGGACCTGGTTCGGGTGCTGCCCGACTGGCAGCTCCAACCCAGCACCGCCTGGGCCGTGTTTCCGGGGCGCCGGTTGATGCCGACCCGGACCCGGGCGTTTCTCGACGCACTGATCGAGAGCCTGAAGCCGTGCGAGGCGATGGCGGTGAACGAACTTCGCTAGCGACCGGCAAGCGCGGATGCCGTCGATCGCGTCGCCGTCACGCCGCCTGGTCGAGGGTCGGCGCGCTGTCTTGCAACGTCAGGCGCCGCATGTCGCGCTTGTAGCGCCGATCGTCGAACGGCCGCGCGCGATGCATGGTGCAGCGGTTGTCCCAGATGACGAGGTCGTGCAGCCGCCACGGGTGGCTGTAGACGAACTCCCGCTGGGTCGCGTGCTCCATCAGCTCGCGAATCAGCACCATGCCTTCGGGTCGCTGATAGCCGTGCACTTGCCCGATGTGCGACGAGAGATAGATGCAGCGCCGCCCGGAACCCGGATGGCGCCGCACCAGCCGCTGCGGAACCGGCGCAAACTCGTCGCGTTCGGCGGCCGTGAATGCCTCGAAGCCCAGCAGCGCGCGGGAGTAGATCAACGAGTGATCGCAGACGAGCGGTTCGATCAGCGTCTGGGTGTCGATCGGCAACGCGTCCCATGCGGCGCGCATGTCGGCGAACTCGGTGTTGCCGCCGGACGGCGGGATCACCCGGGCATGCAGCATCGAGTGCTTGGCCGGCGTCGACTTGAAGCTGCTGTCGCTGTGCCACAGCAGATTGCCGAGATTGAACATGCGCCGCCGGTCGTCGACGGCGACGATGGAGCCGTCCAGCGCCAGGTTGGAGATGTCGACCATCGCGCGGTACTTCAGGCGATGACGCGCGGCGTCCACCACGGCGACATCGGGTTCCAGCGGCCCCATCGCCTGCGCAAACGCCAGTTGCTGATCGTCGTCGATCTGCTGGTCGCGCAGCACCAGCACCGCATATTGATCCATCGCCGCATCGATCGCGGCGACCAGTTCCGGCGTCGCGGGATCGCGCAGGTCGACGCCGATGACTTCCGCCGCAAACACCGGATGCAGCGGATTGATTTCGAGATTCATGGGTCACGCCTCCGTTTCCGCGGGATCTGTCGGTCGGACCGCGCCGGCCTCCGCCCCGCTGGGACCCCGATCCGCGCATCGGTGCCGCGATGATTCCGGCGCGATACGGCATCGGGAGAAGCGCCTATGGTAGGCAACCCGACGATCCACGGGAGTGATCCGAGGTATCGAAACGACCGGGATGCCGCGCACCCAGCGGTCGCTCGAAACGAACGTTTGATCATGTAGCATGGGGTCGGGTGGGGCCGCCGTCGAACGTCACGTGCGCCATGCCTCACCCGAACCCGGGCGTATGGTGTTCCCGACCGGCGAATCCTCGCCGCCCGCAGCCAACGATCCGCTTCCGTGTCGCAGCCATGACCATGACCATTCCCCCGAAGGACCGCGGCAATCGAAGGGCCTCCCTCGCGGACGTCGCCCGCTTGGCCGGCGTGGATACGTCCACGGCATCGCGCGTGCTGAACGCCGATCGCAACCACCGCATGCGGCCGGAAACGCGGGAGCGTGTGACCGAAGCCGCGAAAACGCTCGGCTACAGCCCGAATCCGCTGGCCCGGGCACTGCGCACGGCGCGTTCGTTCTCGCTCGGCATCGCCGTGCCGCAACTGGTGAGCCCGGTGTTCGAGCAGATCATCGCCGGCGCGCAGGCCGCGGCCCGGGAGCGCGGCTACGGCTTGCTGATCGCCCACGTGCCGGAGAACGGTGCAGAGGCGTTCGAGCAACTGACCGCCGCCAACCGCGTCGACGGTCTGCTGGCCGCCTCGCTGGACGACGACAAGGCCCTGGGGCCGGCGCTGGAAAACACCGGCGTGCCGTTCGTCGTGCTCAACCGGAAAGCTGCGGGCATCACGAACTGCATCGTGCTCGACACCCGCGCCGCGGCCTATCTGGCGGTTCAACATCTGACGGCGCTCGGCCACCGCCGGATCGCCCATCTGGCCGGCCGCGCCGGCGGTTACAACGCCAACGACCGGCTCGCCGGCTATCAGGACGCGCTCGCGGCCGCGGGCATCGCGATGGATCCGCCATTGATCCAGAACGCCGGCTACACCGTCGAGGGAGGCGCCGCGGCGATGCAGGCGATCCTCGCGCGGTCCGACCGACCGCCGACCGCCGTATTCGCCGCCACGTTGCTGTCGGCCGCCGGCGCGATGTCCACGCTGCGCGACGCCGGGCTCGACGTGCCGAAGGACGTCTCGATCATCTCGCTGCACGACGGCATCCTCGCCGAAGTGATGAACCCGGCGCTGACCACCGTACGACTGCCGGCCCGCGAGATGGGCTACGAGGGCACCACGGCGTTGATCGACCTGATCGACGGCCGCCGCGACAACGTCGCGCGGGTGCTGGATCAGAACGAGCTGGTCATCCGCCGTTCCACCGCCCCGCCGCGGGGCTGACCTCCGCACCGCACCATGGGTTGTTGTTGACACGTCGTCGACGCGACTCGCATAGTGAGGCAATCGTTTGCGCATCCATGAGTTCTGCCGTCAGAGCAAGACCTTGGAAGAGAGGATCGGTTGACCGGCGCACCGAGGTTGTGGGGGGAGGATGTGGACCATGCACCCAGCGCGACAGCGCTGGGTGCCATGGGTCGGATCGTGGGGGCAGCCCATCTGCACACCGGTCTGGCCGATCGTCTCGCCTGCTCCCGTGACCGTCTCCCGCTTGCCACTTTTGCCGTCCGCTCGGCGCGACTGCCCGGCACTCTGCCCTGTGCCGTGGTCCGTCCCGGCTCCCACGAAGAAATCGCCGCATTGTTGCGCTGTGCCCGCGCGCATCGATTGCCGATCGTGCCCTATGGCGCGGGGTCCGGCGTGTTGGGCGGCGCAATCCCGCTGGCCCATGAGGTCGTGCTCGACCTGAAGCGGCTGAACCGGATTACCGACCTGAACGAGATCGACGGCACCGTCACCGTTCAGTGCGGCATGAACGGCGGCAAGTTCGAGGCCGAACTCAACGCGCGGGGCTGGACGTCGGGCCACCTGCCGCAGTCGCTGCACATGTCCACCGTCGGCGGCTGGGCTGCCTGTCGCGGCGCCGGCCAGGCGTCGAGCCGCTACGGCAAGATCGAAGACATGGTGCTGGGCCTGCGCGCCGTGCTGCCGGACGGCAACACGCTCGATGTGCGTCCGGTCGCGCGCCGCGCCGCGGGACCCAGCGTGAAGGACATCTTCGTCGGATCGGAGGGCGTGTTCGGCATCATCACCGAAGTGACGTTGCGCATCTGGCGCCTGCCGGAACACACACGCGGCGTCGTGCTCGCATTGCCAACCCTCGACGCCGGCTGGACGGCGCTGCGCGAAATCATGCAGAGCGAATTGCGGCCTGCCGTTGTCCGGCTCTACGACGAAGTCGAATCGAAAGCCCGCACCGACGGCATCGCGGCATTCGAAGCGAAACCGTTCCTGTGCATGCTGGTGTTCAGCGGAATGAAGCGGCTCGCCGAACTGGAGACGGAGCTGGCGCTGGACATCGTCGCACGTCACGGGGGTGAACCGGCGGACGACGGGCCGTATCATCACTGGGTCGACAGTCGCTATCGTTCGTACTCGCCGCAGTGGCAGGCCCGCGGTCACTACATGGATACCATCGAGATCACCGGCGCCTGGTCCGCGTTGCCCGCGATGTATGCGCAGATGCGTGCGGCGGCGCTCGCGCTGCATCCGGCAGTGCATTTCGGCGCCCACTGGTCGCACGTGTATCCGGAAGGCGCTTGTCAGTACATGACGGTGCGCCTGCCGCCGATGGACGAAGCCGAGGCCCTCGCGCTGCACGATCGCGCGTGGTGCGAGATCCAGTCGATGACGCTGGCCCTCGGCGGATCGGTCAGTCACCACCACGGCGTCGGCGCATTTCGCAACGCGTGGCTGCGCACCGAACTGAACGCCGGCCTCGATCTGCTGCAACGGCTGAAGGATGGCCTCGATCCGGACAATCTCGTCAATCCCGGCAAGCTCGGACTGCGCGCCGCGCCGGGTGCACGCAGTCTGCGGCCCGACTGAGGCGACGATGAGCCCCGAGCATCGCGAGGAGCTGCGCATCTGCGCGTTCTGCCCCAATCCTTGTCGCCACGGGCTGGCGGCCGATGCGCCGGCCGAACGGGAATCGCAGACGCCGTCGGCGCTGGCGCTGCTCGCGCTGCACGTGGCCGACGGCAGCATCTGCTGGGACGATGGCTCGGTGCAGCAGTCGCTCGACGATCTGCAACCGGCGGAATCCTGTCGCGCCGCGTGCGTCTAC
>JAHCKV010000104.1 GCA_026125595.1 Burkholderiales bacterium
GATCGGCATCGTGGCCGGCGCTTCCACGACGTAGCGGTAGATCTCGCCGACGGCATTGGTCAGCGGCGCCAGTTGCGGCGTCACGCCCGGCGGCAACGGGACGTTCTGCAACTTCTCCAGCACTTGCTGACGAGCGAAGTAGTCGTCGGTGTGATCGGCGAACGTCACGGTGACCACCGAGAGGCCGAAGATGGACACGGAGCGCACCTGCGTCAGCCGCGCAACGCCATTCATTTCGCGCTCGATCGGCATCGAGACGCTGCGCTCCACCTCCTCCGGTGCCTGACCGGGATACTGCGTCACGAGCTGCACCTGCACGTCCTGCACATCGGGAAACGCCTCGATCGGCAAGCGCATCCAGGCATACCAACCACCGATCGACAGCACTGCGGCCGCCACCAGCACGAACACCCGCTGCTGCAGCGCGAACGCGACAACCCTGTCCAGCATCGGATCAGGCCCCCGACAGTTCCGCGTTGAGCATCAACGCGCCCGTGTTGACGACCCGCTCGCCGGGCCTCACGCCGTCCGCGAGCCACGCTTCGCCGCGCCCCTGCACCGACACGGTGACGCGCCGACGCTCGTAGACGCCCGGCGCCTGTTCCACGAACACATAGTTGGCGAGACCCACGGTGACCAGCGCGCCGCTGGGCACCCGGACGCGTGCGATGCCTTCGGCATCGACCGGCGTGACGCGGGCGAACATTTCGGGCTTCAACGCCCGATCGGGATTCGCGACCCGGCATCGGACCTGAACCCGCCGCGTGGTCGGATCGACCACGTCGCCCACGTGGGTGACCGTGGCGCTGAACTGTCGGCCCGGGTACGCATCCACCTCGACCAGTGTCGAGGCCCCTTTGCCGAACACCCCGAGGCGCTGCTCCGGCAGATCCACCAGCACCCACAGCCGTTCCGGATCGGATACGACGAACAGCGGACGTTCGGTGTCGGGCCCCACCTGGGCACCGGGACTGATGCCGCGTTCGGTCACGATACCCGCTACCGGCGACCGCAGTTGCAGGCTGCCGTCCGGGGCACCGGCACCAAGTGCCGCCAGTCTCTGATGCGCGCGCGACAACTCCACTTCCGACTCGTGAAGTTCGGTTTCCGCTGCGTCGAATTCCCGTTGCGACATGACATCGGCTTCGATCAGCAGCTTCGCACGCTCGTAGATGCGGCGTTTCTGCAGGACCTCGAGTTCGGCGCGATGGGCGTCCGCCACTGCCTGGGCGTAGTCCGGTGCATCGATCACCGCGAGCACGGCGCCCTTCGCGACGCGGTCGCCGAGTTGCACTTCGATGCGCAGTACGCGACCCGGTAGCGGCGTTGCGATACGCGTCGTCCGGTCTTCGTCGTAGGTGATGCGACCCGGGAGCGATTCGACCAGCGGTTCCGGTCGCTGTTGCGCCGCTTCGCTGCGGATGAACGCGAGCTGCGGCGCGCCCGGCTCGAAGCGCAGCGTACTGCCGTTCGCTGCGGAAGGTGCAGTCGGCACAGGCCGTGCCCGCACGGGTGCCACGACGGTCCGTGTCTGCCACCACCAAGCGGCAACCATTGCCGCGGACACGAGCAACAGCACAACGAGTCCCTTCCACGAACGCTTCATGGATTGCCCCGATAGGGTCAAGGTGCTGCACATCGCGCTTGCGGCGCCGACGTCGACACCTGTCACGCCCGCGGTCTCCGGCGTCCGGCAGCAGACGTCCCCCGACGCCGATCGCGCCGTCGAGGCCGTCGAGCGCGGTGCGTGGACTCGACGGTATGCAGGTTCGCGCGGTAGGCTTACTCGCCCCTTACGCTGTGGATATCCATGCGCCTGCTGATCGTCGAAGATGACCCCGTGATTGCGGACGCTCTGATCCGGGCATTGCGTGCCCACGGCCACGCGGTCGATCACGCGGCCGACGGAGCGACCGCCGATCGCGCACTCGGACAGTATCCCTACGATCTCGTCGTGCTCGATCTCGGTCTGCCCGGCCTCGACGGCATGGACGTGCTGCGACGCGTCCGCACGCGCGGCTCCCATGTTCCGGTGCTCGTGCTGACCGCACGGGATGCGCTGGAGGATCGCGTGTCCGGACTCGATGCCGGCGCCGACGACTATCTGGTCAAGCCGTTCGATCTGCCGGAGTTCGAGGCGCGGGTTCGCGCACTGCTGCGGCGTCGCGACGCCAGCCCGACCGGTCGCATCGAGATCGGCGCCGTGATCGTCGATCTGGATGGCCGCCGCGCCTACCACGGTGCCCAGCGGATCGAGTTGTCCGCACGGGAGTTCGGTGTGCTCGAAACCCTGGCGCGACGTGCCGGCCGCGTCGTCAGCAAGGAGCAGTTGCTGGAATCGTTGACCGGTTGGGACGATGACGTCGGATTGAACGCCATCGAGGTCTACGTGCACCGGCTGCGCAAGAAGCTCGAACCGGCGGGCGTCGACATCCGGACACTGCGCGGCCTCGGCTACCTTATCGACAAGGCGGGTGTGGGCGGCTAGGGACATGGCGAACCCGGTGCTCGATGTGCAGTGCTGCAGACCAAACCGGTCGCGGACGTGATGCCCGCTCGACGTTTCCCACGACCGTCGCTGCGCCGCCGGTTGTTCGCGTGGTTGATCGGTCCCGTGATTCTGCTGACGTTGATCGGCGCCGGCGCCAGCTATTTCACCGCGCATCGTTTCGCCAACCAGGTCTATGACCGATGGATCTCCGACAGCTCCGTCGCGCTGTCGCAGCTCGTCGAGATGCGCAACACCACGGTGGTTCTCGACCTGGGCGCCGCCGCCGAGCACATGGTGAATTCGGACCAGCGCGATCAGATCTACTACAAGGTCTCGACGCTCGACGGGGCGTTCGTCGCGGGCCATCGCGGCATTCCGGCGCCGGGTGCGGTACCGCCACCCGGCAGCTCACCGCTGTGCTTCGACGGCAGCTTCAACGGCGAAGCGGTCCGGATCGCGAACTATCATCCCATCGGCATGCCCGTGCTGGTGCAGGTCGCGGAGACGAACATCAAGCGTGAAACCCTCGCGCGCGAGATTCTCACCGGCATGCTGGTACCGATGGTCGCCATCGTCGCGCTCGCATGCGCGAGTCTATGGTTCGGCGTGGAACGCGGCCTCGAACCCCTGACCACGCTGGCGATGGAGCTGGGTGACCGCTCGCCCCACGACCCGCGGCCGCTGGACGAAGATGCGATCCCGCAGGAGGTCCGACCGATCGCGCTGGCACTCAATGGCCTGCTGCTGCGCGTGCGGGCCATGCTCAGCGCCCAGCGGCGCTTCGTGGCCGATGCCGCCCATCAGTTGCGCACGCCGATCACCGGACTCAAGACCCAGGCAGAACTGGCGTTGCGCACCGATGATCCGAACGCGATTCGCGCCTCCCTCGAGCAGATCGTCACCGCTTCGACGCGAACGGCGCACTTGATGAATCAGCTGCTGGCGTTGGCACGCGCCGAGCCGGATGCGATCGGCTCGGACAGACGTCATCTGCCGCTCGATTTCGCGGCGCTGCTGCGCGAAGTGACCGCGGACTGGATTCCCCGCGCGCTGCAGAAACGCATCGATCTGGGTTACGAGTCGACCGGTCCGGCGTGGGTTTCGGGCGACGCGCTGATGCTGCGCGAGATGGCCGGCAATCTGATCGACAACTGCATCAAGTACTGCCCCCCGGGAACGGTGGCGACATGCCGCGTCGCCCGGCGCGACCGCGATGTCGTGCTGACGATCACCGACGATGGCCCCGGAGTTCCGGACGCCGACCGCGAGCGCGTGTTCGAGCGATTCCATCGCGTGCTGGGAACGGACGCGAGCGGCAGCGGCCTGGGCCTTGCGATCGTCCGGCGTGTGGTCGAGGAACATGGTGGCCATGTGACGCTGGACGCCGGCCCGGCGCAACGCGGAACGGTGGTGACCGTCGTTCTTCCCGCTACCGACGAACCGGCGGTCTCGGTGAGCTGATCAGGTTTCCCGCCCCGCCTCGTGCACCACGCGCCGAATCGGAGACAGCACGTAGTCGATGATGCGACGCTGGCCGATGTGGATCTCCGCGGTGACCTGCATGCCGGATGTCATCGGAATGGCGACGCCGTCATGGGTACGACCCTCGCCTTCGATCGCGATCAATGCGCGGAATCCACCGGCGCGACGTCCCGCATGGCCGTCATCCGTCGACGAAGCAGGCTCGGACGCATCCGGACTCATGTACTTCACACGGCCTGCTACGAGACCGTAGCGCTGGAACGGGAACGCGGCCAGTTTCAACTGCGCCGGTTGCTGCTCACGCACCAACCCGGCGTCGATATGGTCGATCCAGATCTCGGCCTGCAGCGCACCGTCCCGCGGGACCAGCGTCATCAACACGGCACCAGGCTGCATGACGGCGCCTTCCGTATGGGTGGCGAGCTCGTTCACGGTACCATCGACCGGCGCCCGCAGTTCGAGGGATGTGGCACGCATATCGAGCTTGCGTGCTTCATGCTGCAGGCGATCCAGTTCGGCATGGACCTGCACACGCTCATCGAGCAACTGCTGACGATGAGCGGACCGCGCCTGTGCCAATCGACGCTCCGCTTGCTGGAGCGCTGCGCGCAACCCGGCAACCGTTTCGGCTTGCGCCCGCAATTCCTGTTCACTGCCGACCTGACGACGGCGTCGCTCGAGCACCTGGAGCCGTCCGGCGAAGCCTTCCCGGGCGAGCCGGTCCCACGCATCGGCTTCTTCGCGATCCAGCGGCGCGGTGCGGGCCCAACGCTGCTGCACTTCCACCGCTGCGCGCAGCTCGCCACGCGCGCGCTCGATCGTCGCCCGTTCGGTGTCGATCAAGGCCTTCAGGGCTTCGCGCCGGGCCTCGAGCTTGCCGGCCACACGCGTCCACGCCGCTGCCGCATCGCTCGGGAACCGGGACAACGGCCGATCCGACAACTCCGCATCGATCCGTCGCAGTTCGAGCTGCGCCAGGGTCAACTGCTCCTGCACCGCGGTGCCATCCGCCTCGGCCAGTCGCGCATCCATCCGCGCGAGCACCTGGCCGGCCCGGACGACCTCGCCTTCCTGCACGAGGATCTCGCGGACGACGCCGGCCTCGACCGGTTGCACGATCTTCACGAACCGCTCGGGCACCAGCCGGCCTTGGGCTATCGCGACGACATCGAGTCGGCCGAGCCACGATCCCGTCAGGGCGATCGCCAGCAAGAAGGTCGCGGTCCACAGCACCATCCGCGGCAACGGCGACGGTACTTCGGATTGGAAGCGCAGCACTGCCGGCACGAGCGAACGGTCGGATTCAATCATGGTCGACCTCCGGGTTCGACGCCACCGCGGGACTCAACCGGACGATGCGGTCCGGCTCGAGCCCTTCGGGCAGGTGATGCGTGATGAACAGGATGGTGACCCTGCCACGCAGCTGCATCAGCGTGGCGGCAATCTGCTGCTCCGTTTCGGCGTCCAGGCTGCTGGTGGCTTCGTCGAACAGCAGTACCGCCGGACGTCGCAGCAGCGCACGGGCAATGGCGATGCGCTGCTTCTGCCCGCCCGACAGACCCGCACCGCGCTCGCCGATGGCGGTGCGGTAGCCTTCGGGCAGCGATTCGATGAAGCCGTGGATACCGGCCCGCCTGCACGCATCGACGACGTCGTCGAACGTCGCTCGCGGATCGGCGCAGGCGAGGTTGTCGTAGACCGACCCCGAGAACAGCACGGTTTCCTGCGGAACTACTCCCAGCGAGGATCGCAACTCGTTGACGGCCAGCTGTGTCACGTCATGTCCATCCAGACGCAGCACTCCCTCCGCGGGCGGGTGGAAACCCTGCAGCAGCTTCGCCAGCGTGCTCTTGCCCGACCCGGAACGCCCCAGGATAGCCACGAACTCGCCCGGCTCGATGGCTAGATCGAACCCGCGATACAGCCATGGTCGTTGCGCGCCGTAGCGAAACGACACGGCCTCGAATGCAATACGCCCGCGCGAGGCGCGACGTCGCGCCGGAATGATGGTCGAGGGCTCGCGTCGCACATCGAGAATGTCGCCCAACCGACGCACGGCGATCACCGCCTGCTGGAATTCCTGCCAAAGGCCGACCAGCCGCAGCAACGGCTGCGACACTCGTCCCGCCAGCATCTGGAACGCGACCAGCATGCCGATCGTCAGGCCGGCGCCGGTCATCACGAACCAGACGCCGACGCACAACAACGTTACCGTCATCAGTTGTTCGAGCCCGCTGGCAGTCACGTTGCACGTGTTCACCAGGGTGCGCGTCCGAACGCTGGCTGCCAGATACGACGCGAGGTATTCGCCGTAGCGGCGATCGAGTTGCGGTTCGAGCTGCAATGCCTTGACCGTTTCGGGATTCGCGACATGCTCGGTCACGAAACCCTGGTTCCGGGCGGCGAGCAGGAACTGCGCGTTCAACCGCCGACGCAACATCGGCGTAGTGCCGATGCTGATGCCGACGATGACAGCCAGGATCGCGACCGCAATCAGCGTCAGCGCCCACGAATACCAGAACATCAGCGCGAGACACAGCAACAGGAATGGCAGGTCCAGCACCACGGCCAGTGTCGCTCCCGAAAGAAACTCCCGGACCGTCTCGACCCCCTGGAGTCGCGCCACCAGCACGCCGGTCGGACGTTTGTCGAAATACGGCGCCGGCACCCGCAGCAGATGGGAGAACACCTCGGCGCCGAGCACGGCATCCACGCGACTCCCGGCATGCAGGATCAGATACTGGCGGATCCACGTCATCGTCGCGGAGAACAGCACGAACACCACGAGCGCGACCGCGATCACCGTCAATGAACTGGTGCTCCGATGCACGACGACCTTGTCGATGAGGCTCTGCGTCAGCAGCGGTGTCGCGAGTCCGATGATCTGGATCACCAGGGATGCGATCAGCACATCGCGCCAAACCGGGCGATGCCGCAGCATCTCCCGTGCGAACCATTCGAAGCCGACACCTCGGCCGGAACCCTCATGATTTTCCTGGTCGGCGGCCGGCCTGTCGTCGTGGCGCCGCCGCACCGAGAACATGCCGCCGCATCGTGCTCGATCGAAGGTTTCCCGCGCCAAGATCACGGCGACGGCGGATCCCGCATGAAAGATCGCCAACCGATCCGGCTCGGCATCGACGACGATCGCCGGCAACGACCGATGGGCGTCCGCCGCGTCCCGCAAGAACACAACCAATGGGAGCGCCGCCTGATCGACCAACGAACCCGGCGCCGTGCGCTCGAATTCCAGACCGAGCGCTCGGCAGGCGTCGTGGAGCTCCGGGATCGAATGGGGCGGTGGAACCTGCTGCTGCAACATTGCGTCGTCGACCGGCACGCCATGCAGCCGGCACAACCCGGCCATCAACCACAGAAAGTGCGCTTCGGTCATGGCCCCCGCCTCGGGTGACGACAGCATCACGTCCGGCGCGAGATCGGCAGCGTTGGGAATGTCCATGTGTTACGGCCGGCGGGGAATCTCGCTGCGACATCCCGATTTCGCATCTGGCGCAGGAATGAACCTACGCTCACGGCGGGATCTGCCGCCCGGTCGTGACGCGGCGGCGGCGCAGCGTCCGACAGGATGTGTGTGGGTTCACCCGATGACGACGGCCGCCTCCCGTGGTCGGAATTTGCAATGGCGCCGACGACTCAAGAACCATGCCGTCGAACCCATCGCGAACGGATCACGCAGACGAACAGCGCGATGACAGCCGTTGTCGATCGAACGCGAGTCGATTCACGACCTGCCGGCTGGAAAGCGGATCGACGTCGGCGCATTCCGGTCGACGGATTTCGATTCGGATGTCATGGCGCGGCGGCACCACGATCGTTTCCGCATCACGCGGACGACACCGCTCGGAAATCGGCGGCGAATTTTCCGACAGCAAGTCCGCGAATCGCGCCCGCGTCGACGTTTGCCGCCGTCAGATCGCGGCGATCGCCTCTTCCTGCTGCTGCAGACGCCACATGCGGGCATAGGCGCCGTCCCGTTCCAGCAGTTCGCGGTGTGTCCCGCGCTCCAGGATGCGCCCGCGGTCCATGACGATGATCTGATCGGCGTCCACGACGGTGGAAAGACGATGCGCGATCACCAGCGTCGTGCGGTTCGCGGCGATCTGCGCGAGCTCCTCCTGGATCGCCTTCTCGAATGCCGAGTCGAGCGCCGATGTCGCTTCATCGAAGATCAGGATGTGCGGATTCTTCAGGATCGCGCGAGCGATCGCGACCCGCTGTTTCTCGCCGCCGGACAGTTTCAGGCCGCGCTCGCCGACCATCGCCTGATAGCCGTCGGGCAGCGACGCGATGAAGTCGTGGATGTGCGCCGCCCGGGCGGCTTCGATCACTTGTTCCCGCGTCGCGTCGGGACGACCGTACGCGATGTTGTAGAAGATCGTGTCGTTGAACAGCACGGTGTCCTGCGGAACGATGCCGATGGCGGCCCGCAGGCTGCTCTGCGTGACATCGCGGATGTCCTGCCCATCGATGCAGACCCGACCCCGCTGGACATCGTAGAAGCGATACAGCAACCGGGCCAGCGTCGACTTGCCGGAGCCGCTGGCGCCGACCACCGCGACGGTCGCGCCTGCCGGAATCTCGAAACTGATGTCGGACAGGATCTGGCGATTCGACTCGTAGTGGAAGTCGACGTGCTCGAACGCGACGTGGGCGCCCTGCAGTTTCAGCTCCGGCGCCGCCGGTCGATCCTCGACCTCGAGATTCTCGCGCAGCAGATGGAACATCCGGTCCATGTCGGCCAGCGCGGTCTTGATCTCGCGATACACCATGCCCAGAAAGTTGAGCGGGATGTAGAGCTGGATCAGCAAGCCGTTGACCAACACCAGATCACCCAGCGTCAGATCCTTCGCGACGACACCCTGGGCAGCGAAGATCATCAACAGCGTCACCGCACAGGCGATGATGAAGCTCTGACCGATGTTCAGCAGCCCGAGCGACATCTCGTCCTTGACGGCCGCCGCTTCGACCTTGCGCAGTTGCTCGTCGTAGCGACGTGATTCGAACGCTTCGTTGTTGAAGTACTTCACCGTCTCGTAGTTGAGCAGACTGTCGATGGCGCGGGTGTTGGCCTTCGAGTCGAGCTCGTTGGCGCGACGGCGGATGTCCATCCGCCATTCGGTCACGGCCACGGTGAAACCGATGTAGATCGCGACGGCGCCGAAAGTCACCGCAGGAAACCGCCAATCGAACTTCGCCAGCAGCACGGCGC
>JAHCKV010000105.1 GCA_026125595.1 Burkholderiales bacterium
GGCCGGCGATCCGCGCCGCTGGATCCTGCAGGGCGTGAACCGGCACCGGACCTTCGAACCGGGACCATCGTGGGTAAACGATGAACGTCGCACGAGCGTTCTGGTCTTCATCGGCATGAAGTTGCCAAGCGACACGCTCGAGCAGGGGTTGACCCGGTGCCGAGCCGACATGCCGCTGGATTGACGGCGCAGTCCCCCGGCCGGCACCCGTGCCGGCGTCCTCTAGGAACAACCCGCTCTCCATGATCGTTTACGACCTCATCTGCGACGACGAACACCGTTTCGAAGCGTGGTTCGCCTCGTCCGACGACTTCGAGCGCCAAGCCGGCACACCGCTGCTCACCTGTCCGGTCTGCGGCGCGAGCGCCGTGCGCCGCGCGCCGGCCGGGCTGCACGTCGCGCGGCACCGCCGTGGCCAAGCCGACGTGCAGGCGACCGCCGAGCATGTCGCTGCATTCCCGTCGACCGACGAGCTGTGGAACGTGTTGCGACAGGTGGTCGACGCGGCGGAGAACGTCGGCCCCCGTTTCGCCGAAGAAGCACGACGGATGCACTACGGCGAAGCTCCGAAACGCTCCATCCGCGGGCAGGCGACGCCCGAGGACGCAGAGGCGCTGGAAGAAGAAGGCATCGATGTCCTGCGCCTGCCGGTACCGCCGTCGGACGATCTGAACTGATCCGCCTCTCAATCTTTACGGGCGGTGTCTCCCGCGAAAAGGCTTGCGTCGACCGATCAGCTGTATAAGACTACAGCTGTTCATCCGGACAGCCCTGTCGTGTTCCCCGCCGCAGCGCCGTTCACCCACCGGGAGACCGCCATGGAACGCGCCAGAGCACTCGCCCTCGTTGCAACCCTCGCCGACGGGATCGACCCTTTCACGGGCGAAGCCTTCGCAGCCGACAGTCCGTATCAGCACCCCGACGTCGTACGGGCCCTGTTCCTCGCCCATCAGGCATTGGTTCACCCCGCCGCCGAACGCCGGCAGCGCGGCGGCGGCTCCAATGCCGGCAAGCCCTGGACCGCCACGGAGGACGAGCGTCTGTGCACGGCGTTCGACGGCGGCGATCCGATCAAGGCCATCGCCGACCTCCATGGCCGGTCGCGCCTTGCCATCGAGGCCCGGCTCGCCAAGCTCGGCCGTCTCCCCGAACCCGACGGTCTTCGGTCCCTGGCCGTCCCGCCCGGTCGTCCCGTTCGGGCCGAAGATCCGGGCGCCCTTCGCTACGCAGCCTGAGACCCGCCCCATGAGACCATTGACCGAGCGTCAATCCGAGATTCTGCAGTTCATCCGGGACACCCTCGAAGCCACCGGATTTCCACCGACCCGGGCCGAAATCTCCCGCGCGCTCGGGTTTGCGTCTGCCAATGCCGCCGAAGATCATCTGCGAGCCCTGGCTCGCAAGGGCGTCATCGAGTTGACCGAAGGCGTCGCACGAGGCATCCGCCTGGCGGAACCTCCCGGCCTCGCGGTGATCGGGCGTGTAGCGGCGGGCCAGCCGATCCTGGCGGAACAACATGTGCAGGCGCGATACCAGATCGATCCGTCGTTGTTCTCGCCGCGCGCCGACTACCTGCTGAAAGTGCGCGGCATGAGCATGCGCGACGTCGGCATCCTCGATGGCGACCTTCTCGCGGTGCACCGCACTTCCGAAGTCCGCAGCGGTCAGATCATCGTGGCCCGTCTGGACAACGACGTCACGGTGAAACGCCTGCGACGCCAGGGTTCCCGCGTGGAATTGCTGCCCGAGAACCCCGACTTCGAACCGATCGTCGTCGACCTGAAGGAAGACCCCTTCGAAATCGAAGGGCTCGCCGTCGGCGTGATCCGCAACGGCAAGTTGAATTGAACCGACCGGTTCGAGGTGAGGATTCCGCATGGAGTCCTTCATCGGAGGACCTTTCTGATCCGGCATCGTCGTCAGGAGTACTGCCATGAGCACCGTCACCGAAGCCTTTCTGCACAATGCGCCCGCGATCCGCACCCGTTCCAGCCGTCAACTACGCATGGCGGCCGAACGATTGTTGTGGACCCATCTGCGCGACGGACATCTGGTTGGCATGCGATTTCGCCGCCAGTTGCTGATCGAAGATCGTTATCTGGCCGATTTCGCCTGCCCCGAAGCGAAACTCGCCGTGGAAGTCGACAGCGATTTGACGCCCGCCCTCGCGACCCACGCGGCCGAACGCCGCGCGTTTCTGCAATCCCGTGGCTACAAGGTGCTGCGGTTTTCCGACCGCGACGTATTGATCGAAACCCGCGCGGTATTGGCCGCCATCCGTACCGCCGTTGCCCCCGCCAGCCGGCACTGATTCGGTGGCTGCGCGGGAGTTCCGGCGCAGCCACGAACTCCGGCTTTTCGTAGCATCATGCCGCGCGGATTCCGGTCCCGTCAGCGGGTATGCCGTACACGCCATCGCGCCGCGCCGACGATCAACGTCAGCCCCGCGGCCATCAACGCGACGGTTGCGGGTTCCGGTACCGCGGTCACACTGGACGTCCAGAGGCCTTCGTCACCGGAAAACGAATAGCCCTCGGGCACGACGATCCGGATCGCGCCGGTGTTGAGGCCATCGACTGCACCGGCAGACTGACTGTAGTCGAACGGCTGGGAGAACGGTGGCACCGGTTCCGGATTCACTTGCGCCAGGACGTTCGCCACCACACTGAAGATGTCCCCCGGCGCGAGATCGATGTCCACGCGCAGCGTTCCTGCGATGTCGTGCTGGGCGTCGCTGACGATCGTCGCCGTCGCCCCTCCATAAAGCTCCTCGACGGAGGTGAACTCCGTCGACACGTAGGAGCGGGTCGTCTTCGCTTCCGTCAGCACGTCGGCATCGTCCAGCAGATAGGTCGTGAAACTGAGCGACGCACCGTACTGCACCGTTCCGTAAGGCGTGGTTGCCGACTCGACCCGCCCGATCGCCAGATTGGCGACCAGTTGGTGGAAGATGTTCCCGCTGTAGGTCTCGAAGGTTCCGTCGAAGTCCAGGTAGAAGCTGACCGTGACCGGCCCGGTCCCCGTTCCGACGAAAGTGCCGGAAGCGGAAATCTGCGCGAAGGCCATGGCAATGTAGTTGTCCGGATAACCCGAGATTCCGGTCGAGTCGATCCCGGCGTAGACCTTCATGATGCCGGTCGTGTCGTCGGCTGAAGCCTGCGTCAGCGACGTGACGCCCTTCTCGGTCGTCGTCTGCGCCGCGTCGAGCACGGCCAGTCCCAGCGTCGAAGAGGCGGATTCGTGGCCCGTCACGCCGGGCGAGCGCTGTACATGGCTCATCGCGAAAACCGTCGCCGGCAAAAGGGTGCTGGCGAGAACGCCAGCCAGGACCGCGCGAAGCGGTCGGATGAACAAGCGGGTCATCGTGGTCTCCTGAAGCGATTTTGTTGTTTTGTCACTGACGGACAGTCGATTTTTGACCACGCGCACGCTGAGAATCAACCATTGGCACTGAAAATCAAACGGACTGGCGCATGCGCTTCATACGTTGACTTCAAACCTGCTTCGCATGCCGTCGACAATCGGCGGCGCGTGCGGCAATCACCGGGCCACGATTCGGCCGCCCGACCGGAGACCGCGTTCCGATTCCGCCGCCGGGCGCCGGGACGCCAGGGTATCGACAACGCGTCGTTTCTTTTCGCGCTGCGAGCAGGTTCGTTTCGTGCTCTTATCGGAGATCGGATCCGACGCATCGAGGCCATGCACCATGACGCGACTCCCGCACTCCCCGCCGCCCACCGATGCGGAACACGGCACGCCAGGCGTCCCGCACACCGAAGGCACGTCGGCACCGCACTCGCAGGCCGCCCGCGATCTGGTCCATTGCATCGCCGTAGTCGGGGGACACGAAACCGGTCGACGGGTCGAGATCGGCGAGGCACCGGTCAGCATCGGCCGCGCCGCGCCCTGCGATCTGATCCTGCAGGATCCCGAAGTCTCGCGCATGCACTGCCGCATTCACATCGCCGGCAACGAGGCCGTCATCATCGATCTGGGCTCGACCAACGGGACGTTCGTCGATGGCCGTCGCGTCGTCGGCTCCGCCGCTCTGTCGCTGCACGCAACATTCCGGATCGGTAACCAGCTGTTGCGCTATGAATTCCGAAGCCGCAAGGAGATCACGGCGCTGCGCGATGCCGCGTCGTCGCGCTCCTGGCAGCCTGCCGCCCCCGCATCCGACAGCCGATTTGAAGAGACGCAGCGCCTGCGGGTCGCCCAGCCATCGACGGGAAACGACGAGTGTTGACGTGACAGCAAAACGCCAACCCCGGACACCAATCCCATGACGGCGCAAGCACTACACCGGTGCCCGACGCAACTGTCGCGCACCGATGTCGCACGCCGACGACCCCTCAGACAGTGACGCCGTATCCGATGGCGCGCAGCGCCGCCACGATCATCTGCAAGCTCAATGCGATCTGGAACAGCCCGAGGACCGCGCAGAACATCCCGAGAAATGCCACCACCGCGGGCAGCCTCATCAGCCGGCTGGCGAACAGCATGGTCAGCAGATTCAGCGCCAGCACCCCGATCAGCACGGCACAGAACGCGAAGATGCTGGTCCCTGGATAGGACCGCAGCGCTTCGAGCAGGATCACGATGGCGATCGCGCTCGGACTCAGGATGATCGGAAACGCCAGCGGTGCAAACGCCCAGGCCCGCACACGAACCCTCGCTGACGGTGAATCCGGGGGAAGCTCATCGCCCGGATCGGCCAGCGACTCCTGATACGCATCCTTGGCCACCAGCATGCCCTTCAATGCGGTCAACAGCAGCACGACGCCCGCCGTCAGTGCCACGGCCGTGAACGCACCACCCCCCTGCTGCATCAGGATCTGTCCGATGATCAGCGCCAGCGCCAGCAGGATCGCCGCATAGCCCGTGCCTCCGACGGCCAGTCGCCACACGAACGGTGTGCCTGCTCCGCGGGTCATCCGCGCGAACGGTACGAGCACGCTGAGCGGACCCATGGCGAGGAACACGAACACGAGAATCTTCAACACGCCGGCGGACGCGATGCCGACGATCAGAGCCTCGCCGGCGGCGGCCGATGCCGCTCGCCCCGGAGGCTGCTGCTCGGTGGGTGTAGGCGCCGGTGTCATCGGTGATGCCGCCGCCGGTGAATCCGGATCATCCCGGTCCGCCGCGGGCTGGGCCCACGCAACCGAGACGGTGATGGCCAGAAGCAACGCGGCGACACAAGCCAGCAACATCGAGCGCCCGATGGCGAACACGCGTCGATCGAACGGCGGACGCCCGAACGGGCGGTAATCGGCTGCGGTCATGGAGTGTCCTCGCGGAATGACATCGTCACTGGAAAACCCCGATGGTATGCGATGCCCGGCTGCGACGAATACCCGATCGCACGCAGAAACCGAGGCCGCTCATTCCACACGCCGCGCGCTCCGCGCGTCGATCTCGGTTTCGATACAGCCCTCGACCCACGCGAGCACATGCGATCTGCGATTCTCCGGATCGGTGGACGGCGCTGGAATGCGCACACCGGGCCGTGCGAAGACTGCTTCGTCGATCCAGACGCAGGCCAGACAGAACAGTGCATCTTCCTTCTCGACGACTTCCACACGAAAGCGATACGTGGCGTCGTCCGTCGCGGTATAGCTACCTTCAATGTCCATCGGTACCGCTTCATATGCACGGAAACCTTGTAAGCATACACGCACGGTGCCAGCGAATTGCGAACGTATCGGCCGCACGACCGGCGATGGGGTCCCGACTTGATCGCGTCAGTCGTCCGGTGAGAAACCCGACGACTTGACGATGGGTGCCCACCGCTCGAATTCCGCCTTCACGATGCGAACGAACGCCGGTTGCGGTTCACCGGCCGGTTCGAATCCGAGCTTGCCCAGGGCCGCGGCCATGCCATCCGATTTTGCCGCGTCACGGATCGCCGCATTGGTCCGCGCGACCACGTCGGGCGGTGTGCCCGCTGGCGCAAAAGCGCCGAACCACTCGTGAACTTCCAACTCCCGGTGTCCCAGCTCCTTGAACGTCGGAACGTCGGGCAGAAGCGGTGAACGCGTGGTGCCGGTGGTGGCCAGAATCCGTAACCGGCCGCCGTCGCGATGGGGCAGCGCTTCCGAAATGACGTTGATGCTCGCCGGCATGTGCCCCCCGACCAGTTCGGTGATCGCCGGTGCACCGCCCTTGTACTGGACGATACCCAGGTCGATGCCGAGCGCGCGCGCGACCAGCGTGCCGGTGAAATGCGCCATCGAACCGGGTGCCGGCGATGCACACAGCGCCTGCGCCGGATTGGCCCGGCACCAGCGCGCGAAATCATCGAAAGTCCGCACCGATGGGGGCACGGCCGGCCCGACGCTCAACGCGAACTGGAAACGACAGACGCTCGTGATCGGCACGAAATCGCGCAGCGCGTCGTACGTCAGCTTGCGATAGACATGCGGATACACGACGATCGCGGAAGCGGGCGTCACGATGAAAGTACGACCGTCGGCCGGCGCCGGCTTCAGCACATCGAGGCCGATGCGCCCGCCGGCGCCGCTGCGGTTCTCCACCCAGGCACTATCGCCATCGACGCGCAAGCGGTCCGCCAGCAGGCGTGCCACGACGTCGGCCGAACCGCCGGGCGGAAAACCCACGAGAATGCGCAGGCGACGAACGTCCGGATCCGCGATACCGGCCCGGGCAAATCCGGCAGCCCCGAGCACGGCGCCGGCTGCGGCCAGAAAGCGACGACGATGCGACGACACGATGGATTGCCTCCGGTGGATCCGCGCGTGGTCGGCACCCATGGCAAAGGGCTTGCCGTACCGGCAAGCCCTCTTCCTGCAGCACCGCCCGCGAGATACCGCGGGCCGACGGATCGGGTCGTTATGTTATCCCGGATGTGATGCGGGACTGTGTTCCGATCGTCGGCCCTACGGACATCGCGCTCCCATCCCTCAATGTCCGCCAGCGCGCACCAGCCGCTGCACGTGCGGTGCTCCTTCCGCGTCGAACTCCACTCGGGTTCCCCCATGGATCCGACGCTGGATCCAGTCGCTGATCATCTCCGCGCAGGTGTGATCCAGAAATACGATCTTCCGCGCCTTGATACGCAACGTTCCGCCTTCCGGCAACGCTTCCAGCATGTTGCTGAGACGCGGCAACTGTACGCAGGTCGCGCTGCCGGAGAGCTCGACTTCGGTCTCCGAAGGCCGCACTTCCTGTTTCTGGATCTGCAACCGCAGATTGCGGAAATGGGGCAGCAGTTCGAGCAGCGACATGCCGAGACCCACCAGCACACCGGTCAGCAGATCGACCGACACAACGGTCGCGAAGGTGACCACCCAGACCAAGGCCGGCAACACGCCGTAGTTGCGGAACAGATGCTTCGCGTGCTTCAGGCTGATCAACCGCCAGCCGGTGACGACCAGCACGCCGGCGAGCGATGCGGTCGGCACCTCCCGCAGCAGCCACGGCAGCAGCGCGACGAACGCCAGGATCCACGCGCCATGCATGATGGTGGAGGATCGTGTGACCGCACCGGCCTGCACATTGGCCGAACTGCGCACGATCACGCCGGTCATCGGCAAAGCCCCGGCAGCACCGCACAACATGTTGCCGACACCCTGGGCGAACAGCTCCTTGTTGTAGCGCGTGCGCGGGCCGTTGTGCATGCGATCCACCGCCGCTGCAGACAGCAACGTCTCGGCGCTGGCGATGAACGCGAGCGCCACCGCTGTCAGAATGATCGCAGGCTGCCCGAGACGCGACAGATCGGCCAGACCGGGAATCGCTATCGCGTCGAGGATCGACTCCGGCACCATGATGCGTTGGACGTCGAGACCGGCGACGAACGTCAACACCGTCGCCAGCACGACCCCGATCAACGCACCAGGAACGAGTTTCATCCGGGCCGGACGAATCTTCTCCCACCCGATCATCGCAATGATTGTCAGTGCTCCGATACCGAACGCGGCTTCGGTCACGCCCCAATCCAGCGGGGTCAGGTTCCAGTACGCGCCCGGCGCGGCCACCAGATTCTGCAAACCGTTGGGCAACGGGGTCTGATCGAGCAGTACGTGCAACTGGCCGGCGACGATCAGCAACCCGATGCCGGCCAGCATGCCGTGGACGACGGCAGGCGAGATCGCCCGAAACCACTGGCCGAGCCGCAGTCCGCCGGCGATCAATTGCAGCAACCCCGCCAGCAGCAGGATCGGCCCGAGTGCCGAAGCGCCCTGGTCTCGGACGATTTCGAACACCATGACCGCAAGCCCCGCCGCCGGCCCGCTGACTTGCAGCGGCGAGCCGGCCAGGACACCGACAACGATCCCACCGATGATGCCGGTGATCAGCCCCTTCTCGGGTGGTACGCCCGAAGCGATGGCGATACCCAGGCACAACGGCATCGCCACCAGGAACACCACGATCGACGCCGCGAAATCCCGCGGAAACGCGGTCATCCATCCGGTGCGCACGCTGCCCTGCCCTGCGTTGGTGGTTTCCATCATCGGATCACAACCGTCCCGACACTTCCTGGAAATTCACGATGCGTTTTCCGGAGGCCAGTGCCACCGGCAGAGGACCGTCGTCGCTCGCTTCTTCGAATCGGCCGGTGTTGCCGTCGTACGCGAAGATGCTGCCGCTCTCGATCTGGAAGAACCAGCCGTGCAGTGCGAGCGTGCCATCGGCGATCGCCGCGGCGACCGACGGGTGTGTGCGCAGATGGTTGATCTGCGTGAGGACGTTTTCGAGTGCCAGCGCCCGGGCCGTCGCGGCGGCGTCCAGCTGCGGATAGGCTTTGCAGACGACGCTGTGGGCTGCGCGTGCATGACGCAGCCATGCCGCCACGTTCGGCATTTCTTCGAGCTTCTCGGGCTGCAGAAACGCCTTCATCGCGCCGCAGTCCGAGTGTCCGCAGACGACGATGTCGCGTACACCGAGCGCGACCACCGCGTATTCGACGGCGGACGAGACGCCGCCGTTGGCCTGCGAGAATGGCGGCACGATGTTGCCGGCATTGCGACAGACGAACAGATCGCCCGGCTCCGCCTGCATAATCGCTTCCGGCACCACGCGGGAATCCGCGCAGGAGATCATCAGCGCCTTGGGACTCTGGCCGTCGGTGGCGAGACGGCGGTACAGCGCGCTCTGACGGGGGAAGATCTGCCCGCGAAACCGGGCAGCACGATCCAAGAGGTTGTCCATTGAGTGCTCTC
>JAHCKV010000106.1 GCA_026125595.1 Burkholderiales bacterium
TCGTGTTCCCGATGTTCCGCGCGAACACCGTATACGAAGGCGAGTATCTGCTGGGCACGTCCATCGCCCGGCCGCTGATCGCGAAGCGGCTCGTCGAAATCGCCAAGCAGGTCGGCGCCGATGCGATCTCCCACGGCGCCACCGGCAAGGGCAATGACCAGGTCCGTTTCGAACTCGGCGCCTACGCGTTGATGCCCAACGTGAAGGTCATCGCGCCGTGGCGTGAATGGGATCTGCTCTCGCGCGAGAAGCTGCTCGCCTACGCCGACAAGCACGGCATTCCGGTCGACTTCAAGAAACGCAAGGGTGGTGGCGCCCCGTATTCGATGGACGCCAACCTGCTGCACATCAGCTACGAAGGCGGCATTCTCGAAGATCCGAACTTCGCGCCGGAAGAGTCGATGTGGCGCCTTACCGTGTCGCCGGAGAAAGCGCCGGCACGGCCGCAGACCATCGAACTGACCTACGAGAAAGGCGATATCGTCGCCATCGACGGCAAGGCCCTGAGCCCGGCCAAGGTGCTGACGACGCTTAACACCCTCGGCGGCAAGCACGGCATCGGCCGGCTCGACATGGTCGAGAACCGCTATGTCGGCATGAAGTCCCGGGGCTGCTACGAAACCCCCGGCGGCACGATCATGTTGAAGGGGCACCGCGCGATGGAATCCATCACGCTCGATCGCGAGGTGCTCGCGCTGAAGGACGACCTGATGCCGCGGTACGCGCGGATGATCTACAACGGCTACTGGTTCAGCCCGGAGCGCCGGCTGTTGCAGGGATTGATCGATGCGTCCCAGGCGACCGTCAACGGTACCGTCCGGCTGAAGCTCTACAAGGGCACGATCATGTGCGTCGGTCGCGAATCGAAGGATTCGTTGTTCGACGCACGCATCTCGACCTTCGATGACGACGGCGGTGCCTACAATCAGGCCGACGCCGCCGGATTCATCAAGCTCAATGCGTTGCGTCTGCGGATCGCGGCCAACAAGGCTGGTGCGAAGACGCGGAGGACGCGCAAATGAGCCGCTTCGACAACGTCTCGGTGATCAAGAAGGCGAACCTCTACTTCGACGGCAAGTGCGTTTCCCACACCGTCGAGTTTCCCGACGGCACGAAGAAGACACTCGGCGTGATCTTTCCGTCGTCGCTGACGTTCAACACCGGCGCGCCGGAGATCATGGAACTCAACGGCGGCCGCTGCCGGATCCGCCTCGCCGGCGAATCGGACTGGAAGACATACGGGCCAGGCGAGCGCTTCTCGGTTCCGGCGAATTCGTCGTTCGACATCGAGACGATCGAGACGCTCGACTACGTGTGCCACTTCGGGTGAGTCGTCCGTGACCACCATTGCCGTCGTCCGCAAGAACGGTGTGGCCGCCATCGCGGCGGACACCCTGACCAAGTGGGGCTCGGCCAAGGAATCGGCCGAGTACGTGGTGAACCACGAGAAGATCTTCGCGCTCGCCGGCGGCTACCTGGCCGTGACCGGTGATGCGACGTTCAAGCACATCGTGGTCGACTACTTCGAGACCCTCGAAGCGCCGCCGCAACTCGATTCTCCGGCCGCCATCTTCCGGTTCTGGAACCGGCTGCACGGCGACTTCAAGGATCGTTATTTCCTGCAGTCGGAGGAGGACAAGGAAGACGCACTCGAATCCACGCGACTCGACGTGCTGCTCGCCAATCCGCACGGCATCTTCGGCGTCTCCGGTCAGCGTACCGTGCAGGAGTTTGCCAAGTTCTACGCGTACGGCAGCGGTAGCGACTATGCGCTGGGCGCGATGTTCGCGAACTACGACCGGCCCGAACTCGACGCCGAAACCATCGCCCGCAACGCCATCGCCGCGGCCATCGAGTTCGATGACGGCACCGGCGCGCCGATCCAGTCGTTCCGCATCAATCTGCTGTCACCCTGAACGAAGGAGATTGCCATGCCCTCTTTCGATATCGTGTCCGAAGTCGATCAGATGGAAATCCGCAACGCGGTCGACCAATGCAACAAGGAAGTCGGCAACCGGTTCGACTTCAAAGGTTCCGATGCCCGCGTCGAGATCGGCGACAAGATCCTCACCGTGTTCGCCGACGACGACTTCAAGCTCGAACAGGTCCGCGACATCCTGACCACGAAGCTCGCCAAACGGAACGTCGACGTCCGCTCCCTCGACCTCGGCAAGAGCGAGAAGATCGCCGGCGGCAAAGTGAAGCAGGTCGTCACCGTGAAGGTCGGCGTGGACAGCGTGCTCGCGAAGAAGATCGTCGGCCTGATCAAGGAATCGAAGCTGAAGGTCAACGCCAGCATCCAGGGCGACGCGGTCCGCGTGTCGGGCGCCAAGCGCGATACGTTGCAGGACACCATCGCGCTGGTGAAGAAGTCCATCACGGACTATCCGCTGCAGTATCAGAACTTCAGGGAATGAATTGGAGACACCCTGCTTCGGCAGGTGTCTCACGCTGCCAGAGCGGCTTTTCGCCGGCGCTGCCGAAGCACCGCGCCGGCGACAAAGGTTCCGCCAACGAACATCAGCAGCCAAGTCTGGGGCTCCGGAACCGGAACAGTTTCGATGAGCGGCGTCTGGCTCATATCGACGGCACCGCTACGGGTGAACGTGAGGCCGGTTACGAATGCCGTGGGGTCCGTCGGATCCAGATAGGCTTCGACCTCGATGCCAGTGATGCGGAATCGGGTGACTCCATCGGGACCGATCCGGGAGAGAAAGTCGAACGCCGTCCCCGCCGTCAGTGCCTCTCCCGAATCCACCCATTCCGTTCCATTCCACAGCATCAACCCGTACACGCCATCGCCCACATCGGGCAACAGTACCGATGCAAAAGCCTGGTCTCCCGCCACCACATACTCGTAGCCAATGGCCACGTCGGGATCGACGAACACCATCTGACCTTCGATCGTATCGAAACTGAAGACGAACCCCCCGCCGATGGTCGATACCGGCATGGTGGGAAACAATGACGTGGCCCCCACCGGGGTCAGGATGGCCTGGTAGTAGACGGCATTTCCCGTTCCGACGTTGTTGGGATCCATGACGGTGGCCACAACCTGGCCGACATCGTTGATGGCGAAAGCACTGACTCCCAGTATCGACCGACCCTCGACCAGATCTACGGGATCGACCGTAAAGCCTTCCTCGACGCCACCGGCCTCCGTCCACAGAAACTGGTACGGGGGATTCTCGCTGGATATCTCCCCGCTCCAAGCCAGACCGATCACGACACCGTTCTCGTTCAGGCCTCCAACTTGCGTCCCCGTCGCCTGAACGCCCGCGGCCGAAGTCACATTCAGTTCCCGCATGCCCGTTCCTTCGGTCCAGGCGAATGACCGGATTGATCCACCTCCGCCGACATCGACTTGGTCGGGATCGAAGATCGACCCGACGACAAGCCCCGCGTCGTTGATGAAGTAAGGAAGGATCAGTTCGGTATCCGTCATCCCGGGCAGCACTCCGAGATCCCGCATCCCCGCACCGGCGCTCCAGATGAAAGCGCGATTGCCGCTTGCTCCAATCACCTGCCCGACGTCGTTGACATCGGACGCACCGCTCCAGGTCTGACCAGGCAACACTCCTAGATCGGTCGGCACGCCGCCGGGCGACCACAGCGTCGCCCGTAGATTGTTCTCGTAAAGACTTGGAAGGTACGTGACAGGGTATTCGCCATTGAAACTGGTACCCGCGACATGCCCTAGATTGTTGATCCCGGTGGCCTCCGTGTGGCTCTCCCAACCAGCCACACCGGGCAGCGCGCGAAAGCCGATCCCGGCGTCCCACTGTACGGCCGAGTACCGTATGCCGTCGAACAGGACCGTGGCGACCTGCCCGCCATCGTTGAGAGACAGCACGCCGAGATCCCCCCGGTGCACGCCCTGATCCATCTGAAACGAGCTCGGCCCGGTGGTCGGTGACCAATGGAAGAACCCGCCGCTCGACAACGTCCCGGCGTAGTAGCCGGTATTGCTGATCTCGGTGATGCTGCTGGCGCCAGACGGTGTGACGGCCGGGGTGAGCCTGTAGGTCTGAATCGCCTGAGAAGCGTTGCACAGCAATCCGAGCGAAATCCCCCCAAGCATCGTCATGGAAAACGAGTATCTACAAGTCATGGCGGCATCCTCTATGACGTGACGCGTGCACTCGCGCGCTCAATCCAAGGAACCCTAGCCCCAGCAACAACCAAGTAGAGGGTTCAGGTACTGCCGTGATACTGCCGAAACTTCCCGAAGAGGATACCCAACTGACCCCAACCGGCACATGAATCGCAATAGCTGCCGAATTCCCCATCCAAATGCCAGCTCCACTCGATGCACCAAATGCCAGAAGGTTTTCGATCCTCAAGGTGGGCTGGTTGCCGTACAACGGAACATAGATCACAAACCGATCTTTTCCCGTTTCACTCGCATCAATGAAAAGCGAATGCTGCCAGTCGTTCTGGTAGAGATCACTACCCGAATCGCAGTAACCTCCGGGAGCGACGAATCCATTCTCGCACTTCGCCAACACTGCATATGCGTAGTCGGTCAGGTTCGAACCGAAGATCCAGTCATCACTCGTGAATGACCAAAGCGCAAGCCTGTTGCTGTAGCCGGCCCCGCCCCAAAGAAGATCGTCGAACCCCGGTGATATCGCCCTTGATACTTCCACTGACACCAACGCGAAGTTCAATTGACCCGCATCGTTCTCCGGCATATGGAAATCGATCTCCTCACTGAACGAAACGCTTGCAGACCCTGAACTTCTATACATCGCCGGCACATCCGGAAGATGTACCAACTCCGTTTCGATCGCCCCTCCGAATCTTCCCGTATTCAGATCTACGAAGGCCGAAGCATGCGCCCCGATAGTCCGTCCCAGATCGTTTCCATCGTAGTCGGTGATTGTTGCTCGTAGATTCGTCGCGACTGCGTCTTCTGGATGAAATCCGAACAGATCAGGTTGATGAGATTGCACCGATCTGGATGAAAACCGATCCAGAACGATCTGCGCTTGAACGGAAGTCTGGGATTGAGCAAGCAACTCCCCGCTGAGACAGATAAGGGCCGCAGTCTCGAATCCTAGGAGAATGAGCCGGACCACGTTAGACGGACGTTCCATGTCGCGCACTCCATTTTCGCCGCACTCTCAGTTGCGCGGACGCGCCAAGCAATCCCAGTCCGATCCCGAAATCGATCCCTCGTCAAGTGAACTATTATCGCAAGGTCGCGGCACCGGACACTGTTAGGATCTTGCTGTTTGATACTGATCCAGTCTTCGGGATCGAGAATAGGTTGAGGCATCCGGTACGTCATCTGTCAGATCTGACAGGTGGTTGGAATTGCCCCGTGTGGGGTTCTTTGAATCACACCTTGATTCGCCGATCTCGAATCGCCACCACGGCAAAGTCGGAAAATCGACGCGCCACGCATTCCATGAAAAAGTTCGATGCAAGGTCTTGGCGGTTTTGCAGACCAAAATCTTCGTTCATGGCGGAATCTCCTGAACGACAGATGCAGTGAAGTGATCATGGAACTACAGCTGTGCTGCGAGTCGAGGGTCATTGGATCAGTTCGATCTTTTCATTCATCGATCGACGTTTCGAACCTGCGATATGACCCAGCCGCCACCCCAGCTGTCGGATCGTGAAACGGAATGTCTGAGATGGATATCCGTCGGAAAGACCGCTGCCGAGGTCGGCGTGATCCTTTCGTTGAGCGAACGGACGGTCAATATGCATCTGACCAACGCACGACAGAAGCTGGGAGCGAACAACACGACCCATGCCGTGGCAGTCGCGATCCGCCTGGGACTCATCGCTCCGTAGCACAACCGCGCAGGCGACTCAGCCTGCTCGTCGGGGCACCTTTGGCCACCGTGGCTCCCGCCCGAGGAAGAGATCTTCATCTCTGCGTCGGTCGAAGAAGCCTGGGCCCAGCCCGGGATGCCGTTACTGGTGACAAACCGCTAGTGTCGGCGATCCGTTTCCTCGCCACGGGTTTCGCCAAGAGAATCGACGTCGTAACGACTGGCGCGTCACACCCCCAGCAGCTTCGCGGCCCACGGAATCAGCACGGCCCCGGCGACACCATGCAGACCCATGGCCAAGCTGGAATAGGTTCCCGCCTCTTCGCTGACGCTGAAGGCCCGTGACGTACCGATGCCGTGGGCAGCCGTTCCCAGTGCGAAGCCACGTTGCCACCACGCGCGCGAACCGACGGCATCGAGCACGAAGCGACCGAGGGCGGCACCGAGCACGCCGGTGCAGACCGCAAACACGGCGGTGAGCGTCGGCGACGCGCCGATGCGCTCGGCGACGCCCATGGCGATCGGCGCGGTCACCGATTTGGCATACAGCCCGCCGATGAGCAGATCGTCGAGTCCGAGCAGACGCCCGAGCAGCACGGCGCACAGGATCGATGTGAGTCCTCCTCCCAGCAGCGCAGCCGTCAGCGGAATGACGCGTCCCTTCAATCCGGACAGCCCCCGATAGATGGGCACCGCCAGCGAAACCGTCGCCGTGCCCAACAGGAAGTGAACGAACTGCGCGCCTTCGAAGTACCTGGCGTACGGCATGTCGATGGCGCTGATGGTCAGTGCGATCGTGACCGTGGCAATGGCCACGGGATTCGCCAGCGGATTGCGACCGGTCTTCTCGTAGATCCACAGGCCGAGTTGATAGGCCGCCAGCGTCAATATCAGCGCCAGCAGCGGGCTGCCCGACAGATAGACCCAGATCTCGGTGATGGCCGGAACTTCACGCCCCACGGGACGACTCCCGACTACCGAACCGCAGGATCAACGCCGTCACCGCAACGGTCGCGATGACACTGACGACCAGGACCACAGCCAAGGCGACCGCATGTTCGCGCAGTTGCGGCAGGAAAGTCACGACGCCGACGGCAGCCGGCACGAACAGCACGCCGAGGTGGCGACTGAAGGCGGCCGCTACCGACTGCAGATCGTCATCCACCTGTCGTCGCGCCAGCAGCCAGCCCAGCAGCAGCAGCAATCCGATCACCGGCCCCGGCACCAGCGGCACGACGAACTTCGAGATCAGTTCGCCGAGCCCCTGGAACAACAGGATACGGACGAGTCCGCCGATCATGCCGCGCTCATCGCTTCAGGCCGGCGAGCCAGTGGTCGTACAGACGCTCCGCGACACGATGCAGTTCGTCCATATCCCGATCGCGGGTGGCCCGCATCTGTTCGGGCGTCTGCACCGACGGCCCCGGATGGGCCTGCAGTTCGGCCGTGCCGTCGGCGATCCATGCGTCCATCAGCTTTTCGGTGATCTCGACATGACACTGCATGCCCAGGCTCTTGCCTACGACATAGCCCTGATTGGCACACCACTGGCTGCCCATGATCCTGACACCACCCGGCGGCAGCGTGAACGTCTCGCCATGCCAGTGGAAAGACTTGAAGCGATCGATGTCACCGAACCATTCGCGGGCGACGGGGTTGTCTTCGACGGTGATCTCGCCCCAGCCGATTTCCTTGACCGGGTTCGCGCCGACGACTCCTCCCAGCGCCTTGGAAATCAGTTGCCCACCGAGACAGTGGCCCAGCGCCGGCACATCGGCGGCCACGCCACGGCGGATCAGTTCCAGGACTGGCGGGATCCACGGCAGGTCATCGTTGACGCTCATCGGCCCCCCCATGAAGACGAGACCGGAAAATCGGTCGGGATCGGTCGGGACCGGCTCGCCGGCATCCAACGCAATCAGTTGCCAAGGCACGTTGCGTGCATGCAAATAGTCGGCAAAATAGCCGGGGCCTTCGGTCGGGGAGTGGCGAAAAATGGCAATGGGCTTCATGGTCACGTGCAAAATGTGGGGATTCAAGACCCTGCATGGTATGGCAGCCGCGATGCTCTGGCTAATGGCGGCGACATCTGCCCAGGCCACCGACGTGACCGTGGTCGGTCTGTTCCCCGGAAAAGCCATGATCAGCATCGACGGCGCCAAGCCCCGGATGCTGTCGGCCGGCGAGACCGGGGCCGCGAACGTCAAGCTGATCTCCGCCACGTCGGATGCTGCGGTCATCGAGATCAACGGCAAACGCCAGACGCTGACGCTCGGCGAGGGTGTCACCCGCATCACCGGCAACTACGCGGTGTCCGGGCGCCCGAAAGTGGTGCTCAATGCAGACAAGTCCGGCCACTATCTGACTACCGGCAGCATCAACGGCGGTTCGGCCAAGTTCCTCGTGGATACAGGCGCAACGCTGGTGTCACTGGGACTGTCGGACGCCCGCCGGCTGGGCATCCAGTATCTGCAGGGCGAACGCGGCTACAGCGAGACCGCCAACGGCACCGCTCCGGTCTACCGCGTGAAGCTCGATTCGGTGACGGTCGGTGGCATCACGCTCAACAACATCGATGGTGTCGTCCACGATGGATCCGACATGCCGTACGTGCTGCTCGGCATGAGTTTCCTCGGACGCCTCGAACTGAAGCACGAAGGCCAGACGCTGACGATGATGCAGCGCTACTGAGCCGGACGCCCCGGGGGCATCCGGCCCGCAGTCGACCCCGTCGGGTCAGGCTCCTGCGGTCTTGTCGTGCTCGATCAGCGCGTAGGCCGAATGGTTGTGGATCGATTCGAAATTCTCCGATTCCACCACGTAGGCCTCGATGCGATCGTCGGCATTCAATCGGGTCGCGACGTCACGTACCAGGTCCTCGACGAACTTCGGATTGTCGTACGCGCGCTCGGTGACGTACTTCTCGTCCGGGCGCTTCAGCAGCCCGTACAACTCGCAGGACGCCTGCTCTTCGGCGACCCGCACCAGATCCTCGATCCACACGAAATCACGCGTGCGTACCGTCATCGTCACGTGCGAGCGCTGGTTGTGGGCGCCGTACTCCGAAATCTGCTTCGAGCACGGACACAGGCTCGTCACCGGCACGACGACCTTGATGGACTGGATGTAGGCGCCGTCGCGCACCTCACCCATGATGGTGACTTCGTAGTCGAGCAGGCTCTTGACGCCGGAAACCGGCGCGGCCTTGTTGATGAAGTACGGAAACGTCATCTCGATGTGGCCGGCCTTCGCGTCGAGTCGCTCGACCATCCGGCGCAGCATCTCCTCGAACGACTCGACCGACAGCGCACCTTCGTGCTCGTTCAGGATCTCGACGAAACG
>JAHCKV010000107.1 GCA_026125595.1 Burkholderiales bacterium
GCAGCTGCAGCGCGCCGAGGAATGCGAACCACGGCAGCATCAGCAGTGCGGCCGTGAAGGCGATGACGATCACCGCGTTCAACAGCACGTTGCGCAGATAGGTCGCGATGCCGGCCCACAGATCGGCCGTGAACGCGCCGACCCGCGGCGTCAGGAAATTGCTGTACTGGCGCAGGAACGAAACCTGGAGCGGCTCCTCTTCCGATTCGCGGCCCGGTGCCGGCGGCGCGAGCTTCTCTTCGACGGCGCGCACGCCGCCCGCCCGCTGGATCCACGCGGACAGCCAGCCGCCGATGTAGCCGCCGCCCGATACCGTGGACAGGTAATCGAATCGCGACAGCAGCCGATGCTGTGCCAACGCCTGCAGCACACCGAGATTGAACGTCGCGCTACGGATGCCGCCGCCGGACAGCGCGAGGCCGACCAGCCCGGTGGCATGGGCACGCGCCTTGGGACCATCGGGTGGAATGCCGGCATCGCCGCCGACGCGATCTTCCACACGGGCACGGAGGATCGCGTCGAGCTCGTCCTCGAGGACCCGCGCGAACGGATACGGGCTGTCTTCGATCGGCTTCGGCGATGTCATCCCAGCCGCTGCTCGCCCGCCAGATACGCCGCCGTGAAGCGGTCGAGTCCATGGCTGCCGCCGTTGACCAGCCGTCGCGCCTGCAGAAAATTGCGATCGAGCAGCGCGAGCTTGATCGCACGCTCCTTGTCGGCGAGAAATGCCACCAGCAACCGCGCTGCGACATCCGGATCGGTGGCTCGGTCGGGATTGCGTTCCAACCCGGTGCCGAGTCCGAGCCGTACCCCGTAGGTGCGGTAGTTGGCGCGTCCGGTCAGTTGCACGAAACCGCGTCCCCGGAAGCGCTCACCGTCGCGCGGACCGCGATTGCCCAGATCGCGGCGGTGGTCATACAGATCGAATCCGTGGCCGTTGGGCGATGTGTTGAATCGGGAACGGCCTTCCGCGACCGGCAGGAAGGATTCGGTCTCGGCACGGACCGTCGCCAATGCCATCAGCACCATCGGTGCATCCCGCAGCGCACCGGCATCGAGCGCGGCGACGATCGCCGGCAAGTATCGCTTGATGTTGGCGATCGGGGTGAACGGAAACATCTCGGAGACCAGTCTCGGCGTGATCTGCGGCAGCACCGAAGTCAGCACGTCGTCGCGCACGAGCGCCAGCGCCTTCAACGTGCGCGGACCGGCGACCCCGTCGACGAGCAATGCCGCGGAGGCCTGAAACGCCAGCACCGCCGCGTGGGTACCGGGCCCGAAATCGCCGTCGATGGCGCCGGGATCGAAGCCGCGGGCTTTCAATCGCACCTGCAGTCGTACGACTTCTTCCCCTTGATCTCCCATGCGCAGCGTATTCATCGTGGCCCTCGTGTTCGGGTGACCGGATCGACCGGCGGAACGGATGGCCCGCTACCCGTCGTGCCGCGCTCGACATGGCGGATGCATCGACGATATCGGCGGGACATGCCAAACGGCTGCTGCACTGCACGAGCCGGGTTCACGCGTCGCTCGTTCGTCGCCGGTCAACGACACCGACGATCCGCAACGACTCGTGCCGAGCCGCGCGGAGTATAGGACGACACTCGCGCGCCTGCGGTGTTTCCGCCCGTGGCACACTGCGCCCCTTTTCTTCCTGCCACGCCCGTCATGAATCTGCTCGTACTCGGTCCGGATATCCAGACCCGCACGCTCAAGGAACTCGCCGGCATCACGGGTGCCACTCGCATCGAACGCGTCGACGATCAGGCGTTCCGTCTGGTCGGTGCCCGCACCGATCCCGCCGTCGAAGCGCTGTGCGCCCGCGATGGCGTCGATTGCGGCTACGTGCCGGCGGACCGACGGCTCGCCGATTTCGGATTGATGGCGATGGACATGGATTCGACGCTGATCACCATCGAGTGCATCGACGAAATCGGCGATGCCGTCGGCGTGAAAGCCGAGATCGCGGCGATCACCGAGCGCTCGATGCGTGGCGAGATCGACTTCGTCAGCAGTCTGCGGGAACGGGTCGCGCTGCTGCAGGGCGTGCCGGAATCGGCAATTGCATCCATCTACGAACAGCGGCTCCAGTTGCAGCCGGGTGCCGAACGCATGCTGAAGGGATTGCGGGCCGCCGGTGTGCGGACGATGCTCGTGTCCGGCGGATTCACATACTTCACCGAACGTCTGCGGTCACGCCTGGGCTTCGACTACGCGTTTGCGAACGAACTCGAGATCGCCGACGGACGGCTGACCGGCCGTCTCGTCGGCCCGATCCTCGACGGGCCGGCGAAGGCCCGGCTGCTGTCCGAAACGCGCGATGCGCTGGGACTGGGTCCGGACCAGACCATCGCGATCGGGGACGGCGCCAACGACCGGTACATGCTCGCGACGGCCGGTGTCGGCATCGCGTTCCGCGCCAAGCCGATCCTGCGCGAAACCGCCACCTACTGTTTCGACCACGTGGGGCTGGACGGTCTGCTGTCGCTGTACGCCGGCTGAATGTCGCGGCGCCGGATCAGAGATATTCGAACAGTGAAAGGCGCTGAACCTGCAGGAACGTCTTCTGCGCCGCTTCGAGCGACATCTGCTGGAACGTCAGCTCGCTCAGCGCCTTGGCATAGTCGAGATCCTGCAGGTCCGACAACGTGCTGTCGTACTGCAACGTCAGGTCATCGGCCGTGCTCTTCGCGGTCTCGATTTCCTTCATGCGCGATCCGACCGCGGCGCGCACCGTCAGGCTCACGTCGAGCGCATTGTCGAGATTGTTCTGCGCCGTGTTCAGCGCATTCGCCAGCCGGGTGTTGCTGGTCGGTCCGCTGCCGGCCGTTTCGAGGGCCGTGATCAGTGCGTAGACCGTGGCGAAGATGTCCTGGTGCTCGCTCGGCGTCACGTTGAACGTGTCGCCATCGGCAGGCTCGCCGGTAACGGCGAGCGACACGCCATAGTCGAACGCGGGCCCCGCCGGATCGGTGGGTAGGCGCGACAACAGAATCTCGGCGCCGTCGTTGTAGGTCCGTACACCGGCTGCGGGGGCTGCGCCGGTGATGATCGACAGCCCCGTGCCCGGATCGACGATGTCGTAGGTCCGGACCACCGGGATGCCGGAACTGTCGACGAAGAACTGCACCTCGAAGTCCTGCGGGTTGGCCGCGGCGTTCCACGCCGACGCGTCGGTCACACGGCCTTCGGTGACGACACCGGTGCCGGTGTTGGTTCCACCGGCCGCGGTCTCGAAGGTCCCGTTGCCGGTGCGGATCCGCTGGAAGGCGTCGGTGCCGGAGTCGCTGACGGCCACCTGCCGTGATGCGGTGATCTGAATCAGCCGCTGCCCCTGATCGCCGTTGTACGCCACCACGCCGGGCGCGTTCTCGGTGAACGGCTGGGTATCGCCGCGGAAACCCGAGAACAGGTAGAGACCATTGCCGTCCGTCGCATTGGCGACGCCGAGCAGCTCCTGGTAGCGACCGCGGATCTCCGTCGCGATGCTCTCCAGCTCGCGTTCCGACAGCGCGCCGTTGCCGGCCTGCACGGTCAGCGTCTTGATGTCCTGGATCAACGTGCCGTAGCGGGCGAGCGCGTTTTCTTCGAGGCCGATGGCCGACGTGGCCGAGTCGGTGTTGCGCGCGTACTGCTGGTTGATGGCCTTGGACTGCGAGACCTCCAGTACCCGGGCCGCCGCCACCGGATCGTCCGACGGCGTCAGCACACGCTTGTTGGCCGAGATGTGGTTCTGGGAATTCAACACCGTCGCCTGTCCGCGCTGGATGTTGGAGATCCCCTGCTCGAAGATCGTCGTGGTGCTGACCCGCATGACGCGACTCCCGTCTATCTCAGTTCGAGGATGGATTCGAACAACTGCGACGCGATCTGCATCACCTTGCTCGAGGCCTGATAGGCCTGCTGGAACCGCACCAGATTGGCTGCCTCTTCGTCCAGATTCACCGCCGAGAACGACTGCTGCGCCTCGCGGGTCTGGCGTACCAGCGCCGTCTGGGCAGTCGCCTGGATCTGTGCCTCGCGCGTCGCATTGCCGGTGGTGCTGACGATCTGGCTGTACGCACTCTGGTAGCTCGCGGTGCCGTTGGCCACCGTCTGCGCCGTCTGCAACTGCGCCAGCAGCAGCGCGTTGCGATTGTCGGCGACACCGCCGGCGTTGCGTTCGATCGTGAACGTGTCACCGTCGACCGGTGTGCCACGGATCTCGAACGAGATGCCGTTGAACGCGATCGTCGCGCCGTCGGTGTAGGCCAGCGGCGCCACCGCGGGCACCGCGCCGGCGACCGCGAACGTGTTCGTCCCCGCGTTGTAGGTCAGCGTGACGGCGGCCGGCAGCGGCAGATTGGCCACACTGTCGACGACACCCGCACTGATGGTGCCGTTGCCGTCGTTGCCGAGCGTCGCCAGCGTGCGGATCGGCGCCGCAGCGGCGATCAGCGCGGTGTCGGAGACCGCCACTTCGAGGTCCCGCGCCGCATACCGCGTCGGCTGCACCAGAAAGCTGTCGCCGTCGATGGGCGTTCCGGACTGCAACGCGATGTCGACACCATCGACGGTCTGCGGCAACGTCGCGAAGCTCTGCTGGTTGCCGTCCGACGTGCGCCGTACCACCCAGGCGCCGCCGGTGAACGTGACCCGATAGTCCGAACCGGTCAACGCACCGGCATTGCTGACGGCCGCCGTGACGGCACCGTCGCCCAGATTGGTCAGCCGCGCCTGCACCGTGGCGTCCGGTGCCGCGAAGAAGTCGCCGCCGAGATCACCGTTGAGATCCTGCCCGAGCCGATGCTGCCCTCGTGAACGTTTCCGCCAGCACCATCGCCACGCGACCGAGATTCGTTCTGCACGGTATCGAGCGTGTTGCGGAAGTCGAGCAGCCCACCGAGCTCGCCGCCCTGCAGCACCCTGTCGGACAGCAGCACGCGGCCACTGCCCAGGTCGTACGAGATCGAGAAATTGGTCGGGTCTTCCGCCGACGGCTCCGCGATCAGCGTCTGCGCGCGATTGCCCATGACCATCGTCTGGCCGGTGCCGATGAACACGTTGATGCTGCCATTGCTCTCCTGGATCGTGCTGACCTTCACCAGCTTGTTCAGTTCGGCGATCAGGTTGTCGCGCTGATCCAGCAGATCGTTGGCCGGCCGCGCGTCGGTGCTGAGCGACACGATGATCTGCTGATTCAGGTCGGCGATCCGTGCGGCGTACCCGTTGATCTCGGTGACGATGCCGCGGACCTGCGTGTTGACGCCGGTCCGCAGTTCGGCGAAGCGTGCATCCAGCGCCTGAAAGCGCGACACCAGCGCCTCCGACAGGCTGATCATCTGCTGGCGCGACGGCACCGACGCCGGGTTGGCCGCGACATCCTGCACGCCCGAGAAGAAATCCTGCAGCGATGGCGACAATCCGCTCGCGGTATCGGCAAGGATGTTGTCGATCTGCGTGGCCTGCGACAGGTAGGTGTCCAGCGCCGAGGACTGCGCCTGCGCCGCCAGCGACTGACTGTTCAGGAACGAGCTGTACTGGCGCACGACGGTTTCGACCGCCACACCGGTACCGAAGAAGCCCACTCCCGAAGCCTGCGGCACCCGATTGGACTGTTGCACGACCTGCCGGTTGTAGCCCTCGGTCGACGCGTTCGAGATGTTGTGGCTGGTGGTGGTCAACCACGCCTGGGCCGCATTGAGACCCGATAGACCGATGCTGAAGATGCTGTTGGTAGCCATGGCAACGCGCGTCCTTTCAAGTCTTTACGGCAGGATCCGGCGATTTCTGAAGGTGTCCGGCCAACGTCATCTGGCGCACGATCAGGTCGGCCAGACCCAGACCCGGGCTGCGCGAAAGCGACTGCGCGTACTGCTCGTCCAGCAGGCTCGTGAAGGTCTTGGTGGCATCGCTGGCGCACCGCTCGTCACCGAAACTCGCCGTCCGCATGGACTTCATGACCTGATTGATCAGCAGCGACTCGAACTCCTGCGCGACCTGCCGCAGCGTCTCGACGTCGTTGCGTTTCGCGCGCTCGCCGCCGAGCGCAGCGACCCGCTGCGGATCGAATGCGAGGGCGGCCCCGTCGACGGCATTCATCAGATGATCTCCAGGTCCGCCTTCAATGCGCCGGAAGCCTTCATCGCCTGCAGGATCGCAAGCAGGTCCGTGGGCGTCGCGCCGACGGCGTTCAACGCCCGCACCACATCGGCCAGCGAGCTCGTGTTCGGCAACACCACGAGCCCGGTCTTGTCTTCCTTGACATCGATGTTGGCCCGCTCCGTCGCGACGGTCTGGCCCTGGGCCAGTGCATTGGGCTGACTGATCACCGGTTCGGTCTGGATCGTCACGGACAGGTTGCCGTGGGCCACCGCGCAGTTGCTCACCATCACGCGCGTGTTCATCACCACCGAACCGGTGCGACTGTTGACGATGACCTTCGGCGCCGCCTCTGCCGGATTGACCAGCAGATTCTCGACCCGCGAGATGAATGCGACGCGCTGCGACAGGTCGATCGGTGCCTGCACGCGGACCTGACGTGCGTCGGTGGCCATCGCCGGGCCGGGTCCCACCGCGGTGTTGATCGCATCGACGATCCGCGTGACCGTCGTGAAGTCGGTGTCGGTGGTCTCGAACGTGACGACGTCGCCCTGCCCGACGCTGGCGAGTACCGGCCGTTCGACCGTGGCCCCGGCCGGGATGCGGCCGGCGTTCAGATGGTTGACGGTGACGCTGGTGCCGCCCGACTGGCCCCCGGCGCCGGCCACCAGCACGTTGCCCTGCGCCACCGCGTAGACCTGCCCGTCCGCCCCGCGCATCGGCGTCAGCAGCAGCGTCCCGCCGCGCAGGCTGCGCGAATTGCCCATCGACGACACGGTGACGTCGATGTTCTGTCCCGGCTTCGCGAACGGCGGCAGTTGCCCGGTCACCAGCACCGCCGCGACGTTGCGCAATTGCAGATTCAGCCCCGGCGGCAACTGCACGCCGAGTTGCGCCAGCATGCTCTGCAGGCTCTGCGTCGTGAACGGCGTCTGGGTCGTCTGGTCACCGGTGCCGTCCAGGCCCACGACGACGCCGTAACCGATCAACTGGTTCGAGCGCACACCCGCGATGCCGGCGACGTCCTTGATGCGTTGTTGGGCCTGGACCTGCGATGCCGCGAACAGCATAGCCACCATCAGGCCTGCAACGACGGCGGCGCCGGTGGAGCGGAGCTTCGGGAAGAGCATGGGAGTCGGTCCGTGGATATCAGAAGGGTGAAACGCTCATGAAGAGCCGTTGGAACCAGCCCATCGTCTGGGCCTCGGACAGATAGCCGCGGCCCTTGTACTCGATGCGGGCGTCGGCCACGCGGGTCGACGACACGGTGTTGGACGCGGTCACGTTGACCGGATTGACGACGCCGGAGAAGCGGATGAATTCGGTGCCCTGATTGATCGCGATCTGCTTCTCGCCGCTGACCAGCAGATTGCCGTTAAGGAAAGACCTCGATCACGGTGACCGCGACATTGCCGGTGCAGATGTTGTTCGCCGCGCTGTTGCCACCACCTTCGAATGTCGAATCGGAGTTCGCGCCGAGCGTGGCGCCCCGCAGTGTCGCGCCGGGCAAGTTCGCCAGCGTCGGGATGCCCAGACTGGCCTCGGCGGAGCGGTTGGCCGCGCTGGACGTCGTCTTCGATGCGTTGGTGCGCTCTTCCAGGATCACCGTGATCGTGTCGCCGACGAAGCGGGCACGCCGGTCTTCGAACAGCGCGAGTCGCGCGGTGCCGGTCTGGAAGATCGCGCCGTTGACCTGCGTGTTGTATTGCAGCGGCTCCGGCCGCGTCGTCATCGGCTGATGCACGGCGGTGCCCGGCGTGGTCATGGCGCAACCGGACAGCACGGCGGCAAGAACGGGGACAGCGAGAAAGGCACGGGTCATGGCGCACGGGAAAGTCGAGGTCGCCCACTGCTTTGCAGTCCCCGTGCCAGCGATGCCTCGTACGGCATCTCCAAAGAATCAGTACGTTGACGCCGACCACCGCCGGTGGTCGGCGCCCTGCCCGGCAACCACGGCCCGGCAGGACCGGCAAGGATTGCCGGCCCATCCGGCCGCATCGACCGGCAACCTCTCACGCGGTGCCCCGGTCTGCCGTAACCACTGATGCCCCGGCTGCGCTGAACCCGGGGCTCGCGTCATGGACGGCCGCATCGGCGGGTGCCCGACCCGCGCAACCGTTCCAGCTCCATTGAAACTGCTCGTCGACAACATGCTGAAAAGTTCTCGGATGCACCGTCCTGCCGGCGAAAGCCGCTGGCTCCCGTGGTTTGGACGCAACGGCAAGCTCGCTCTCGGGTGGTCTTGCTTCGTCAACCGCAGCCTCTATCCCACCGTCGAGCGCACGTTCGAAGGCATCGCCCAGACCCGGCGCGCCGTCCTCATGGACTGGGCCGAGACCCAGTGGCGCGGACTGGCGACGTTGGCCGGGCAACTGGATCCGAGCTTCGACCGGATGGATCCGGCCCTGCTGGACGCCCAGCGTGAAGCGACACCCGATTTCTCGGAACTGTTCGTGATCGATTCGGCCGGCCGCGTACAGATCTCGACCAGCGGACGCAGCGGCCCGTCGGGTCTGCCGGCCGCCGCTGTCCAGGCCGGCCTCGCCGCACCGTTCCTGCATGGCCCGTACGTCGATCCGCTGACCTTGACGCTCGGGCCGTCGTCGTCGCGCTTCCACGACGAAGTCACCCTGATGTTCTACCAGCCGATCCGCCGCGGCACGGCAGTCGTCGGCTGCCTGTGCGGACGCGTGCCGAACGATGTGATCGGCGACCTGATCCAGCGCGAAGGCGGTCACGTGTATCGCGATTCGGGCGACAACTACGTCTTCATGGTCGAATCCCGGTTCGACCCGGCGATCAAGCCGGGCACTGCGCTGTCTCGCTCGCGATTCGAGGACGACGCCTTCACGCTCGGCGACAACCTGCGCGACGGCGTGCACACCGCGTTCGGCACGGTGACGGTGCGGCGGCACA
>JAHCKV010000108.1 GCA_026125595.1 Burkholderiales bacterium
ATGCCGACCCGGCGCTCGCCGCGGGCGACACGCAGGCCGATGCTGGCGCGTTGGATCGCGTAGGCGTCATCGAGCGAAAACGGTGTGGCGGCGGTCAGTTGCGGGATCGCGCGGGCGTCGCGGGCTGCGGTGTCGACGGTGCGCGCCAGTGCGGCGATGTCGGTCGTGCTCATGCCGATGCTCCCGAGAAACCGACCCGGACGGCGCCGAGGCCGGAGATGCGGACGTCGATCACGTCGCCGGGTGCGACGGTCACCATGGGGCCCAGCGCACCCGTCATGACGATGTCGCCGGCCTTCAACGGCGCGCCGACCTCGACCATCGTGCGGGCCAGCCACAGCGCGGCGTTGAGCGGATTGCCGAGACAGGCGGCACCGGCGCCGATCGACACCTGCTCGCCCCGACGTTCCATCACCATGCCGGCCAGCCGCAGATCGAGGCCGGCCAGCTTCACCGGTGTCGTGCCGAGCACGAACAGGCCGGACGACGCATTGTCGGCAACGGTATCCACCAGCTTGATGTCCCACTTGGCGATGCGGCTGCCGACGATTTCGATTGCGGGCAACGCATAGGCGGTGGCCGAGATCACGTCCGTCAGCGTCGGTTGCGGCATCGCGAGATCGCGTTCCAGCACCAGCGCGACCTCCGCTTCCACCTTCGGCTGCAGCACGCTGCCGAGCGCCACTTCGTCGCCGTCCGCCAGCGCCATGTCGGCGAACAGCATGCCGAAGTCGGGTGAGTCGACGCCGAGCTGTTTCTGCACGACCTTGGAGGTCAGGCCGATCTTGCGGCCCACGAGACGGCGTCCCGCTGCGAGCCAGTAATCGGTGTTGCACTTCTGCACGGCATAGGCTGCGGCGACATCACCTGCCGGCAGCGCATCGCGCAGCGGCGCCGTGGGCTCACCGGTGGCATAGGCATGCCGCAACCTTTCGGCGGCGGCGAGGATCACGGCATCGGACGCACCCATCGGGGTTCTCCTGGAGTCGGTGGCGCGGCGGGGCAGGTGGCATCAGGGCGGGGTCAGCCCCACCATGATCTTGAGGCATTTGATGAACAGCGCGCGATACTCCTCGGGCAGCGGCGCCATCACGCGGGCTTCGACTTCGGCGTCCCGCGGCAGGATCTCCAGCAGCACGTCGATACCCTTCGGCGTGATCGTGATCTCGTAGGCGCGGGCATCGTCTTTCGCGCGGCGCCGCTCGACATAGCCGGCGGTGATCATCCGGTTCAGCATTTCGGCGAACGAATTGCGATCCAGCGCGATGCGCTCGGACAGCTCGTTCTGATTCGCGCCCGGATTCTGGTAGACGATGATCAGCAGCGCTTTCTGCCGCGGCGTCAGGCCGTCCTTGCCGAACTCGGAAGTGAACAGCTCCTCGGCCCGGAAATGGGCGCGGCGGATCAGGTGCGAGACGACATCCGTCAGCACGAACTGGTCGATCAGCGTCGTGTCGACGGGGGCTTCGGATGCGCGGGCGCGGTTGCTGCGGGCCATGGCGGAGTTCGGATCGGTTCGAAACGATGCTAGCACGTAAATGCCGCATGCGGCTTAAATGTGCATGCCGATGGAAAGCGATCGGAATGCTCGTCTACCAATGTGGTGCAGCGATTGACGCTGTTCATGACCGGGCGTATGGTCGCCGAAACGTGACGTATAAAGCCTAATTCGGAGCTCGTCGTGAAACCTGTCGCCGCCGTGGCCGAACGCATGCACTTCATCGACGGGCAGTTCGTCGACAGCGTGCGGCAATTCCCCAAGACCAGCCCGGTCGACGGCGGCATCGTCGCCATGGTGCACGAAGCCGGCCGGGCCCAGGTGGATGCGGCGGTCAGGGCGGGGCGCGCCGCGTTGCGCGGCGCCTGGGGGCGGAGCACGGTGACGGCCCGCGCCGCGCTGTTGCATCGCATCGCCGACGGCATCGAGCGACGCTTCGACGATTTCCTCGCGGCCGAGGTGGCCGATACCGGCAAGCCGGTCGCGCTGGCGCGACGGCTCGACATTCCGCGCGGCGCCGCCAACTTCCGGATCTTCGCGGACATCCTGCGGGCTGCGCCGATGGATTCGCATTTTCTCGACACGGCGGACGGCCGCGGCGCACTCAACTATGCGTATCGCAAGCCGCTCGGTGTCGTGGGCATCATCTCGCCGTGGAATCTGCCGCTGCTGCTGCTGACATGGAAGGTCGCGCCGGCCCTGGCCTGCGGCAATGCCGTCGTCGTGAAACCGTCCGAGGAAACGCCGTCCACGGCCACGTTGCTGGCCGAGGTGATGCGCGACGTCGGCGTGCCGCCGGGCGTGTTCAATCTGGTGCACGGCTTCGGCCCCGATTCCGCCGGCGAGTTCATCACGACCCACCCGGACGTCGACGGCATCACGTTCACCGGTGAGTCGGCCACCGGCTCCGCGATCATGAAGGCCGTGGCTCCGACCGTGAAACCGGTGTCGTTCGAGCTCGGCGGCAAGAATCCCGCGCTCGTGTTCGCCGATGCCGATTTCGATGGCGCCGTCGCGGGCGTCGCGCAATCGGTGTTCGAGAACTGCGGCCAGGTGTGCCTGTGCACCGAGCGCGTGTATGTGGAACGGCCGATCTTCGACCGGTTCGTCACGGCCCTGAAGGCCAAGGCCGAAGCGCTGCAGCTCGGGCTGCCGCAGGAGGTCGGCACCACGATGGGTCCGTTGATCTCCCGCGGCCATCGCGACAAGGTGCTGTCGTATTTCGCGCTGGCCAGGGCCGAAGGCGCCACCGTCGTCACCGGCGGTCGTGTGCCGTCGTTCGGCGATGCGCGCGATCAAGGCGCATGGATCGAGCCGACGATCTGGACCGGCCTGTCGGAGCAGGCGCGCTGCGTCAAGGAGGAAGTGTTCGGACCGGTGTGCCACGTCGCGCCGTTCGATACCGAGGACGAGGCGATCGCGCTGGCCAACGACACGCGCTACGGCCTCGCGGCGGCTGTCTGGACGCGCGACATCTCGCGCGGGCACCGCGTCGCGCAGGCCATGGGTTGCGGGCTCGCGTGGGTCAACTGCTGGTTCCTGCGCGATCTGCGCACGCCATTCGGCGGCGCGCGGTTGTCCGGCATCGGGCGCGAGGGCGGCATGCATTCGCTGAACTTCTATTCCGAGCCCACCAACGTGTGCGTGAAGTTGTAGGCTTGCGGCTCCACACAACCACTCCCGAGGAGACCGACATGCGTGAATTCCTGCGATCCGACAAACTGTACAAGCCGCGCTTTCGCTACACGCCGTGCGTGAAGACCGGCCCGTTGTATTCCGTGTCCGGCGTCATCGGCCTCGATCCGGCCACGACCCAGATCGTCAGCGGCGGCCCCTATGCCGAAGCCAAGCAGATCCTCACGCTGATCCAGGCGGCGCTGCCCGACTGGGGCTTAAGCTTCGAGAACCTCGTCGCGGCCCGCATCTACACGACGCGGATGGACCAGTTCTCGGAGATCAACAAGGCCTGGGAAGAGGCGTTCGCCACGATCGAACCGCCGGCCCGCACGTCCGTCGGTGTCGCCGCGCTGCCGGCGGGTGCGACGGTCGAGATCGAGTTCACGCTGTACAAGGACTGACCCGTGGGACTCGTCGCCGGCAAGGCCAAACCCCGCGGCAAGTTTCCGCACGTGAAGCGAGCGGGGGATTTCCTGTTCGTGTCGGGCACCAGCGCCCGCCGTCCGGACAACAGCATTGCCGGCGCCGAGGTCGACGCGCTCGGCACGACCCGCCTCGACATCCGCGAACAGACCCGTGCCGTGATCGAGAATGTCCGCGACATTCTCGTATCCGAAGGCGCGGGTCTCGAAGACATCGTCGAGATCACCAGCTATCTGGTGAACATGAACGACTTCGGTGGCTACAACGAGGTCTACGGCGAGTTCTTCGACTACGACGGCCCGACGCGCACGACGGTCGCCGTGCATCAGTTGCCCCATCCGCATCTGCTGATCGAGATCCGCGCGGTGGCGTGGCGGCCGCCGCAGGTTTCCTGACGCTTTCCGAAGAGGTTCGCCATGGCTCAAGGACAGATTCTCGCCGGTTATCTCGCACCGCATCCGCCGCATCTGGTCTACGGCGAGAACCCGCCGCAGAACGAAGCGCGATCGGAAGGTGGGTGGGAGCAATTGCGCTGGGCGTACGAACGGGCCCGCAAGACCCTCGACGAACTGAAGCCCGACGTGCTGCTGGTGCATTCGCCGCACTGGATCACGCAGTTGGGACACCACATGCTCGGCGTGCGCAATCTGCGCGGCAAGTCGGTGGATCCGATCTTTCCGAACCTGTTCCGCTACAACTTCGATCTGACCGTCGACGTCGAGCTGGCCGAAGCCTGCTGCCAGGAAGCGCGCGATGCCGGCCTGGTCGCGAAGATGATGCGCAACCCGAACTTCCGCGTCGACTACGGCACGATCACGACGCTGCATCTGATCCGGCCGCAGTGGGACATTCCGATCGTCGGCTTCTCGGCCAACAACACACCGTACTACCTGAACACGAAGGAAGGCCTGCACGAGATGGACGTGCTGGGCAAGGCCACGCGCCGCGCGATCGAGCGCACCGGCCGTCGCGCCGTGATGCTGGCATCCAACACGTTTTCGCACTGGCACTTCCACGAAGAGCCGGCGATCCCGGAAGACATGTCCCAGGAACATCCGGCGCGCTACGAAGGCTACAAGTGGGACATGCGGATGATCGAGTTGCTGCGCAAGGGCCACACGCGGGAAGCGTTCCGGCTGCTGCCCCAGTTCATCGACGAGGCGTTCGCTGAAGTGAAGTCCGGTGCCTTCACATGGATGTTCGCCGCGATGGGCTACCCGGAGATCCCCGGTGAATTGCACGGCTACGGCACCGTCATCGGGACCGGCAACGCGGTGATGGAGTGGAATCTCGTGAAGGCCGGACTCGTTGCCGACGCGCCGCGCGCCGCGATGGGCGCATAACCGACCCGACCCCGGCCCCATCCATGCCCGTCGTCGCCGCCTTTCTCGTCCCCGGTTCGCCACTGCCGCGGCTGAAGCCCGACAACATTCCGTGGGGCCGCATCGCGGCGGGCTATCAGCGCGCCGGTCGCGCCATGGCGGCGGCGCATCCGGACGTCATCCTGATGTACTCGACGCAATGGCTCGCCGTGCTCGACGAGCTGTGGTTGACCCGTCCGCGACTGACCGGGCTGCACGTCGACGACAACTGGTACGACTACGGCGATCTGCCGTTCGACATCCACGTCGACACCGAGCTGGCCCACGCCTGCGTCGCGGCGACTCGGCGCATCGGCGTCAATTCCCGTGGCGTGAACTTCGACGGCTTCCCGGTCGACACCGGCTGCATCGTCGCCAACGGGTTTCTGAACCCCGACGGCAGCATTCCCGTCGTCATGGCCGCCAACAACGTCTACCACTCGGCGGAGACGACCGAACAACTCGGGCGTCTCGCGGCGCAGTTGGCCGACGAGCAAGGCAAACGTGTCGCCGTGGTCGGCGTCGGCGGATTGTCCGGCTCGATCCTGCGCGAGGAGATCGACATCCGCAGCGACCGGATCGCCAGCCACGACGACGACCGCTGGAACCGTCAGATCCTCGATGCGATCGAGCGCGCCGACGTGAACGGCTTGCGCAAGGAAGTCCCCGAGTTTGCGAAGACCGCCCGTGCGGACTTCGGTTTCAAGCATTTCCACTGGATCCTGGGCGCCCTGCAAGGCAAGTTCTACGGCGCCAGAACCCACGCCTATGGTCCGGTGTATGGCAGCGGCGCCGCTGTGGTCGAGTTCACGATCTGACGAAGGAGGGTTGTACATGTCCCGCTTGACGAAACTCGTGCTGGCCGCGGCTGCGACGCTGCTGGCACAACCGGTGTTGGCCCAGGATTGCAAGGTGACGGTCGGCCGCATCGTGCCGATCACCGGACCGCTGCTCGACATGGGCCGCGAGACGCCATGGCTCGACGACAACAAGGTGAAGCCCATCAACGCCGCCGGCGGACTGCAGGTCGGCTCGAAGAAGTGCAGGATCGAATACAAGATCTACGACACCAAGGGCACGATGGCCGGTTCCGCCGAAGCGGCTACCCGCGCGATCCTGCAGGACAAGGTCGATGTGATCCTGGCGCAGGGCACGCCCGACACGACCAACGCACCGGCCGATCTGTGCGAGCGCTACCAGTTGCCCTGCATCACGTCCGACACGCCGATCGAAGCGTGGCTGTACGGCCCCGACGGCAAGCCGAAGACGTACAAGTACACGTATCACTTCTTCTTCGGTGTGCCCGACCTGGTGAAGAACCACGTCGGCATGATCAAGGCGCTGCCGGGCGGGTTCAACGGCAGCATCGGCTACCTGTATCCGAACGATCCGGACGGCACCGTGTTCGCGTCGCTGTTCGATCCGGTGTTCAAGGGCGAAGGCTGGAAGCCCACCGACCCGGGCCGCTTCGCCCAGGGCCTGCCCGACTTCTCGTCGATCATCAATCAGTTCAAGCGCAACAAGGTCGAGGTCGTGACCGGCGTGCTGGCACCGCCCGATCTGCAGAACTACCTGCAGCAGGCCGCCCAGGCGAACTACAAGCCGAAGATGTACATCATCGACAAGGGCACCGGCTATCCGGAACCGATGAAGGCCATCGGCAAGAACGGCATCGACATCCTGTCGGTGAATTTCTGGTCGCCGGCGTTCCCGGGCAAGACCAAGTACGGCGGCTACGATGGCCAGGGTCTCGTCGATGCCTACGAGAAGCAGAATCCCGGCAAGAGCTATTCGCCGCCGCTCGCCTGGTCGGATGCGATGTACGACGTGCTGTTCGACGCGCTGCAACGGGCCGGTACCACCGATCGTGCGAAGCTGCTCGAAGCGCTCGGCAAGACCGATCTGGACACCGTCGTCGGCAAGATCAAGTTCAACGAGCAGCACTACTCGGTGTCGCCGCTGGGCGGAGCCCAATGGCATGAAGTCAACGGCAAGCTGGTCAAGGAGAACGTCTACAACGCGGTCTATCCGGAAGTGAAGAAGACCGCGAACATGAAGCTGTACCAGGCGAAGTGACGGCCGCCGCCGCGTCGACGGGGCAACCTCTCGACGCGGCGGCCCCGATCCGGACAATACGTTCACCCAGTCGATGCGCCGGGACGGTGACCCCGGCTTGCCCATGACGCTCTATCGCCAGTTCAAGAACCAGGCCGAACTCGATGCGCAGTACGACGTCGAGAAATCGGTGCCGGACTTCATGGTCTATGCACGGCACTTCATCGACGAGAGCAAGCTCGCGCGGCATCGGCTGCGCTGCGAACTCGACGTGCCGTACGGCCCGACGCGTGACGAGCATGTCGACGTGTTCCCCGCGGGCGCCGGGTCGCGGGCGCCGATCCTGGTGTTCATCCACGGCGGCTACTGGCGCATGTTGTCGTCGAAGGAGTTCAGCTGCGTCGCGTTCGGTCCGGTGGCGGCCGGGGTCGCCGTGGTCAACGTCAACTACTCGCTGTGTCCCAAGGTGACGATCGACGAGATCTCGCGGCAGGCGCGGGCGGCGGTCGCGTGGACCTGGCGCAACGCCGAATCGTTCGGCGGGGATCGCGATCGCATCTATGTCTGCGGCCATTCGGCCGGCGGTCACCTGACCGCCATGTGCCTCAACACCGATTGGGCGGGCGACTACGGTCTGCCCGACGACGTGATCAAGGGGGCGATGCCGGTCAGCGGCCTGTTCGACATCAAGCCGATCCGCTACACCCTGATGCAGCCGCTGCTGCAGTTCACCGGCGATCAGGTGGAGCGCAACAGCCCGATCCTGCACATCCGCCGCAACCCGGTGCCGATGGTGCTGACGTGGGGCGCCGACGAGCCGGAGGAGTTCGCGCGGCAGTCGCGCGATTTCGGCCACGCGTGGGAAGCCGCCGGGAATCGCTGCGAGACCTGGGCGCAGCCGGGGGCGAACCACTTCACGGCGATCTACGGTTTCGAAGATCCGAAGAGCGAGTTGTGCCGGCGCCTGTTCCGGCTGATGGGCGTGCGGCCGGCATGACCGGAGCCGTCATCTGATGGCCGCGCTGCTGCGGGTCGCCGGCCTGTCGAAGGCATTCGGCGCGCTGCAGGTCACGCAGGACGTCAGCTTCGAGGTGCAGGCCGGCGAGATCCTCGGTGTCATCGGCCCGAACGGCGCGGGCAAGACCACGCTGTTCGGCCTGCTCGCGGGCAACATTCCGCCGTCCGCCGGCCGGGTCGAGTTCGCCGGCGAGGACATCACCGCGGCGCCGGCCCACGAGCGCGCGCGCCTCGGTCTGGCGCGGACGTTCCAGGTGCCGCGTCCGTTCGGTCACATGACCGTGTTCGAGAACCTGAAGACCGCCGCGCGCTTCGGCGGCAACCTGAGCGACGAAGAAGCCGACGCGTGGGTCGAGCGCGTGCTCGCGATGACCGGCATGCAGTCCACGGCCGATCAGCTGGCCGGCCGCCTGCCGCTGCTGATGCGCAAGCGCCACGAGCTGGCCCGCGCGCTCGCGATGAAGCCGAAGCTGATGCTGGTCGATGAAGTGGCCGCCGGTCTCACCGACCAGGAAGTGAACCAGTTCATCCAGCTGGTGCAGTCGATTCGCAAGAGCGGTGTCACGATCATCTGGATCGAGCACGTGATGAAGACGATGCTGAGCGCCACCGATCGGCTGCTCGCGTTGCATTCGGGTCGGTTGCTGGCGATCGGCAAGCCACAGGACGTGTTCAATCATCCCGACGTGCGTCGGGTCTACCTGGGCGCGTGACGACGATGGCCATGGCCGAACCGGGTGCCACGCTGCTCGATGTCGTCGGGCTGTCCGCCTACTACGGCGAGCTGCGGGCCATCTACGACGTTGCGCTGAAGATCCGTCGCGGCGACATCCTCGCGATCATCGGCGCGAACGGCGCCGGCAAGTCGACCTTGCTGAAATCCATTGTCGGGTTGATGAATCGCGGGCAGGCGGCCCATATCCGCGGCCGCGTCGAATTCGACGG